>NZ_JBNPLJ010000001.1:0-174464 GCF_050313415.1 Collinsella sp. SGI.184
AACTCGTGGTGAGGTCGTGGGCCTAAAAAGGTGTGCGTGCGCTTGCCGTTCGTATCTGCTATCATTCCTAGTCTGTGCGCTCATGCGGGCGTGGCGGAATTGGTAGACGCGCCAGATTTAGGTTCTGGTGGGATTCCCGTGAAGGTTCGAGTCCTTTCGCCCGCACCAACGCACCTGCGTCGGCCTCGGCCGTCGCGACACTTTGTTGCATAAAGGTACCAGCACCTCAGATAAGCTGGGCAGTATGAGGAGGAACGTGTTGAACATCACCGCTTCTGACGTCAAGGACGCCAAGCTCACCGCTACGGTCACCATCCCGGCCGCCGACGTCGACGCCGCGATCAAGAAGGCCTACAAGGACACCGCCAAGAAGTACCGCTTCCCGGGCTTCCGTGCCGGCAAGGCTCCCCGTCCGGTCATCGACGCTGCTCTTGGCGCCGAAGCCACCCTCGCTCAGGCCACCAACGATCTGATCGCCGCCAACGAGCCCGCCGTCCTCAACGAGCTGGACATCGTCCCCACCAAGAACGGTGACTACAAGGAGCTCGACCTCGCCAAGGATCACGAGGACTACACCTACACCGTCGAGTTCTCTCTGCGTCCTGCCGCCGAGCTCTCCTCCTACGACGCTGTCGAGATCGAGATGCCTCCCGCGGAGGTCACCGAGTCCGAGATCAACAACCAGGTCGAGATGCTCCTCAACTACCGTGCCACCTTCGAGGACGTCGAGGATCGTGCCGTCGAGGCCGAGGACTACGTTACCGTCGACCTCAAGGCCGTCGAGAACGCCGACAACTTCGCTGCCGAGGGCCGCATGCTCATCGCCGGTAGCGACAGCAACCCCAAGGAGTTCAACGAGGCTCTGATCGGTGCTAACGTCGACGACGTCAAGACCGTCACCTGGACCGACGAGGTCGAGGAGGGCATGGAGGCCGAGACCCACACCGTCGAGGTCACCGTCAAGGGCATCAAGGTCCGCAACACCCCCGAGCTCACCGACGAGCTTGTCAAGTCCGACTTTGGCTTCGACAGCATCGACGCTATGCGCGACGCCATCAAGCTCGAGATCGAGCAGGACAAGGCTTCCCGCCTTCCGGCCGAGAAGGAGAACCGTTGCGTCGCCGCTCTCGCCGAGCGTCTGCAGCTCGAGGAGATGGACGCCGACTACGAGCAGTCTGTCTTTGAGGAGCTTGGCCAGAACTTCCTGTCCAACCTCGCTGCCCGCGGCATGACGCTGGACACCTGGCTGCCCGCTTCCGGCCTGACCATGGAGCAGTTCATCGGCGACCTGCACAAGCAGGCCAACGACGTTGCCCGCGAGTCCCTGGCGCTCGACGCCCTCGCCCGTGAGCTCAAGATCGAGGTCACCGAGGACGACGTCAACGCCGAGTTCGAGAAGGCTGGCGTCAAGGACGTCGAGGCTTCCAAGGCCGAGTTCATCGCCGATGGACGCATGCCTGCCGTCCGCGAGTCCATCCGTCGCTCCAAGGCCGTCGACCACCTGGTCGAGAACGCCAAGGTGACCGAGGTCGACGAGACCGCCAAGGACGCCGAGTAATTCTCGCCACCTTTCCCGCGAGCGCATGCAGGCGCCCGTGATGGGGTAAAGTTATAAACCGGTTATTCGGTTGCTTCGTACGGTGCCAGCCAATGCATAGCATGCGGGCACCGTACGTTTATCTAGAACCAATTTGGTCCGCAAGAGAGAAATGGAGATGCGTATGATCGCTAAGTTCGATTCCGCCCTCGTGCCATACGTTATCGAGCAGACGCCGCGCGGCGAGCGCAGCTACGATATCTATTCGCGCCTGCTCAACGACCGCATCATCTTCTTGGGCGAGGAGATCAACTCCGTCAGCGCCAACCTGGTCGTTGCCCAGCTGCTGCATCTTGAGAGCCAGGATGCCGAGAAGGATATCTCGCTCTACATCAATTCGCCCGGTGGCGAGGTCTACTCCGGCCTGGCGATTCTGGACACTATGAACTTTATCAAGCCGCAGGTCTCCACCATTTGCGTCGGTATGGCCGCGTCTATGGCCGCCGTGCTGCTTTCGGCCGGCGCCAAGGGCAAGCGCTTCTGCCTGCCGCACTCCAAGGTCATGATTCACCAGCCCAGTGGCGGTGCCCAGGGTCAGCAGACCGAGATCGAGATCGTGGCCGAGGAGATCAAGAAGACCCGTCGCGAGCTCAACCAGATCTTGTCCGACGCCTCGGGCCAGCCGATCGAGAAGGTCCAGGCCGATACCGAGCGCGACAACTACCTGACCGCTGCCGAGGCGCTTGACTACGGCCTGATCGACCGTATCGTTACCTCGCGCGATCTTGCCGCGAAGGACGCCTAGGATGGCCGGTAACATGCAGGACAACTTTGACGAGAACGGCAACCCCATCCGCTGCTCCTTCTGCGGAAAAGAGCAGGGTCAGGTGCGCCGCCTTGTAAAGGGCCCCACCAACATCTTTATCTGCGACGAGTGCGTTGCCGCCTGCTCCGAGATCTTGGAGGAGTCGCTGGCTTCGGACTTTATGGATGCCGCCTGCAACGGCAAGCTGCCGGGCTTCCTCAACGACCACGGTCAGGCTGCCGGGCAGCCTGCCATGGATCCCGAGGCCGAGGGCTTTGAACTCGAGGACGACGTACGTCAGGTCATCACGCACGTGCCGACCCCGCACGAGATCTATGACGAGCTTTCGGCCTATGTCATGGGTCAGGAAGACGCCAAGCGCGCCATGTCGGTTGCCGTGTACAACCACTACCGTCGCGTGATCGAGGGCGGCGCCGCGCTTTCGGCCTTTGACGAGGCCTCGGGTGCGGGTTCGCGGCTCGACGACGATATGGACGAGGTGGAGCTCGCCAAGTCCAACATCTTGCTGCTCGGTCCCACCGGTACCGGTAAGACCTTGCTCGCCCAGACGCTCGCGCGCATCCTCGAGGTGCCGTTTGCCATCGCCGACGCCACCGCACTCACCGAGGCCGGTTACGTGGGCGAGGACGTGGAGAACATCCTGCTCAAGCTCATCAATGCTGCCGATGGCGATATCGAGCGTGCGCAGGTCGGCATCATCTACGTGGACGAGATCGACAAGATCGCCCGCAAGGCCGAGAACCTCTCCATCACCCGCGACGTTTCGGGCGAGGGCGTTCAGCAGGCGCTGCTTAAGATCCTTGAGGGCACGGTGGCAAGCGTTCCGCCCACCGGCGGCCGCAAGCACCCCCAGCAGGAGCTGCTGCAGATCGACACGACCAATATCTTGTTTATCTGCGGCGGTGCCTTTGTGGGTCTGGACAAGATTATCGCCGATCGCGTGGGCAACAAGGGCGTGGGCTTTAACTCCGAGATCGCCGGCCCCACCTCGGTCGACGAGAACGACCTGCTGCGTCAGGTGCTCCCGCAGGACCTCAACGCCTTTGGTATGATCCCCGAGTTTGTGGGACGTACGCCCGTCGTCACCCAGACACAGGCGCTCGACGAGGACGACCTGGTGTCGATCCTGATCGAGCCAAAGAACGCCGTTGTGCGTCAGTACCGCAAGATGTTCCAGCTCGAGGACGTTGAACTTGAGTTTGAGGACGCCGCCCTGCACGAGATTGCTCGCATGGCGCTTGCCCGCAAGACCGGCGCCCGCGGCCTGCGCTCCATCTGCGAGGACGTGCTGCAGCAGACGATGTTCGACCTGCCGAGCGAGGAAGGAGTCGCCAAGGTCATCGTGACCGAAGCCTCCGTAAAGGGCACCGAGCAGCCCCAGCGCATCTACGGGTAAACCTGCCAAAAAGGAACAGGTTTATTTTGGCAGGTTTTATCAGGGAGAATGACGTTTGCCCATATGAAACCGACCAAAATAAACCTGTCCCTAAATGGTAGGTTTCGCAAATGTGAATTTGAATAGCCTCCGACCACCCGCGGTCGGAGGCTATTTTATATATACGCAATAACCCCAACTACCTGTGTTATTCTGTGTGATTGTTTAAGCCTAAGTGAAGTCATTACAGACTGAAGTAATCGATACCTAAGGGGAGGAATGCAGACCCTGGCGGGCCTCCATTCCTCCCCGGTGGGACGGGAGAGATATATGGAAGAGATGCCCAAAAACTACGATCCGTCGACCAACGAGCCGGCGATCCTGCAGAAGTGGCTCGACGGCGGCTACTACAAGCGCCGTGAGGGCGTGGGCGACTGCACTGTCACCATTCCGCCTCCCAACGTGACCGGCAAGCTCCACATGGGTCACGCCACCGACGATTCCATCCAGGATGCCATCATCCGCATGGCCCGCATGCGCGGCAGGTCCACCCGCTGGGTGCTCGGTACCGACCACGCCGGTATCGCCACGCAGACCAAGGTCGACAAGAAGCTCAAGAGCGAGGGCATCAGCCGCCTGGAGATCGGCCGCGATAAGTTTGTCGACGCCTGCTGGGATTGGACCCACGAGTACGGCGGCATCATCGTCGAGCAGATCAAGCGTATGGGCTGCTCCGTCGACTTTGATAACGAGCGCTTTACCATGGACGAGGACTACGCCCAGGCCGTCCGCAAGGTGTTCTGCGACTGGTACCACGACGGCCTGATCTACCGCGGCAAGCGCATCGTCAACTGGTGCCCCAACTGCACCACCGCCATCTCGGACGACGAGGCCGAGTACAAGGACGAGAAGGGTCACCTGTGGCACCTGCGCTACCCGCTGACCGAGCCGGTCAACGGCCAGGACTACATCGTCGTCGCCACTACGCGCCCCGAGACCATGCTCGGCGACACGGGCGTGGCCGTCTCCCCGAAGGACCCCGAGAAGGCCGCCTTTGTGGGTAAGACCGTCAAGCTCCCCATCGTCGACCGTGAGATCCCCATCTTTGAGGATTGGCATGTCGACGCCAACTTTGGCTCCGGCTTTGTCAAGGTCACCCCGGCCCACGACCCCAACGACTACGCCATGGGTCAGGCCCACGACCTGCCGCAGATCAACATCTTTGACGAGCATGCGGTGGTCGTCGAGGGCTACGGCGAGTTTACCGGCATGACCCGCGAGGAGTGCCGCGAGGCCGTCATCAAGTGGTTTGAGGAGCACGACCTGCTCGATCACGTCGAGGATCACGATCACTCCGTCATGCACTGCTACCGTTGCGACTCCGCACTGGAGCCGTGGCTGTCCGAGCAGTGGTTTGTGGCCGTCGACAAGCTCAAGGGACCGGCGCTCGACGCCGTCAACTCCGGCAAGGTGACCTTCCACCCCGCGCGTTGGACGCAGACCTATACCACCTGGATGGAGAACCTCAAGGACTGGTGCATCAGCCGCCAACTTTGGTGGGGCCACCGTATTCCCGTGTTCTACTGCGAGGACTGCGGCTGGGAGGATGCCCTTACCGAGGACACCGACGTGTGCCCTAAGTGCGGCGGTCATCACGTGCATCAGGACGAGAACGTGCTGGACACCTGGTTCAGCTCGCAGCTGTGGACTTTCGCCACGCAGGGCTGGCCCCAAAAGCCGGAGCTGCTCGAGGGGCATCACCCCACGACGGCACTCGTCACCGCGCGCGACATCATCGCGCTGTGGGTCGCCCGCATGGTCATGAGCTCGCTGTACTTCCTGGACGAGGTGCCGTTTAAGGACGTCGTCATCTACCCGACGATTCTCGCCAAGGACGGCAGCCGCATGTCCAAGTCCAAGGGCAACGGCGTTGACCCCATGGACCTCATTGGCATGTACGGCGCCGACGCCATGCGCTTCAACCTGCTGACGCTCTGCACCAACAACCAGGACGTCAAGTTTGACGCGAACATCGACAAGAAGACCAAGAAGCTTATCGACAGCCCGCGTACCGAGCAGGCTAAGTCGTTTGTGACCAAGATTTGGAACGCCAGCCGCTTCCTGCTTATGAACATGGAGGGCTACACGCCCGGCGAGCCCGTCGTGGAGACGCCGGCCGACGCCTGGATGTTCAGCCGTCTGGCCAAGGCCGTCAAGATGGTCACCGAGGGCATCGAGAACTACACCTTTGGCGACATGGCCCGCGGTGTTCAGCAGTTCTTCTGGAACGAGGTCTGCGACTGGTACGTCGAAGTCACCAAGGCGCGCCTGAAGGGCGAGGGCCGTCTGCAGGCGCAGCGAAACCTGATCTTTGTGCTCGATACCTCTATTCGCCTGATGCACCCGCTCATGCCGTTTGTCACCGAGGAGATCTGGGACAACATGCCGGCGAGCGTGCTCGACCTGGACGCCGAGGGCAACGTGGACCGCGCCGAGGCGCTCATGATCGCCAAGTGGCCCGAGCCTGCCGACTATGTCAAGTATGTCGACGAGGACGCCGAGCGCGCGTTTGAGCTGTGTCGCACCGTTGTTTCTGCCGCCCGTGCCACGCGTTCGCGTTATCGCTTGAGCCCCAAGGCCGAGCTCGACGTGGTCGTGCGTGCCGGTGTCGAGGACATCGAGAAGCTCGAGAGCCTGCGCTCGACCATCGAGCCGCTGGCCAATACCGCCTCGCTGGTCATGGGTACCGATGTTGAGAAGCCGGCCGCGAGCATCGCCGTGGTCGACAGCGGCGTCGAGGTCTTTGTGGTGCTCGAGGGCAAGGTTGACCTTTCGGCCGAGAAGGCACGTCTGGAGAAGGAGATTGCCGCGGCCCAGAAGGAGCTCGCCGGCTGCGAGAAGACGCTCGCCAACGAGGGCTTTGTGGCCAAGGCCGCGCCCGCGGTGGTCCAGAAGAAGAGGGACCGTGCAGCTGAGCTCAAGGAGATCCTGGAGGCGCTGACTGCTCAGGTTGCTGACTTCTCGTAGGGCTTACTGAGGGGCGCGGTTTGGGGCATTGCTCGCTACTGCGGACAGTCCTGCTCGCACGAAGGCCACATTAAGTGGCCTTCGGCTCGTGCGGAACTTGTATCGAGCAAAGCCCCAAACCGCTCCCAGGTCGTTTACGTGGTTGTTTGCAACTGGTGGGTTAGGCCACTTGGCTGTGGCCTTGATTCTGCTGCAAAGCGGTGTTTGGCTGATATTTTGAATGGGAAGGGCTCGTTGTTGATTCGGGCCTCTTTTTATGTTGAGGGGACTTTGGGTTATGGCTAAGCGTTCTGGGTCGTATGTCGTTCCTTTCTCGTTTGATTTGCTTTCGTTTAGTGAGGCTGTGGGGCTTGCTGCCGATACGGGGCGGATTTCTGGGGATGCTGGTCCTCTGCTCGAGACGGTTGTCGATATGCTCGATGAGCTGGGGCGGCCGGACGAGTACTTTGATTGCATTCAGGTTGCCGGTACCAATGGCAAGACTTCGACGGCGCGTTTTTCGGCTGCTATCCTTCGCGGCGAGGGGCTCAAGGCTGCGCTTTATACGTCGCCGCAGCTTGTTCGCTATCCCGAGCGCATGGAGGTCGATGGGCACGTCGTGAGCGATGAGGCGTTTGCCCGTGGCGTTTCTGCTGCTGTTGAGGCGGGGCATCGAGTGAATGCGCGCCGCGTGGTGGCGGGGGAGCGTGCCTATACCATCACGCCGTTTGACCTGCTGACGGCCGCCGCGCTTGTGGTGTTTGCCGAGGCTCGCGTGGATGTCGCCGTGCTCGAGGTCGGCATGGGCGGTCGCTGGGACGCCACGAGCGCGACCGATCCTGTTGCCGTTGCCATCACGGGCATCGGACTCGACCACACGCGCATTCTGGGCGATACGCTCGAGGCCATTGCGGGGGAGAAGGCCGCCGTCATTAAGCCCGGACGCCTGGTTGTGCTGGGCGAGGGCACGCATGAGCCGAGCGTTCAGCGCGTTATGGACACCCGTTGTCGCGAGTGTGGTGTGGTGCCGCTGGTGGTGAGCCACGCCACGACCAAGGTGCCGGCGCATGTGGGCAATACGGTTGAGTTTAGCTGCACCACGCCGCGTGCGATTTATACGTCGAGCATGGTTAAGCCGGCGTATCAGCCGCAGAATGCCGCGTGCGCGATTATGCTCTGCGAGGGGTATCTGGGTCGCGAGCTCGACCACGAGGCGCTTGATGCTTCGCTTATGGGCTGTGCCACGCCGGGCCGTTTTGATGTGTTGGGAACCGACCCGCTCAAGCTGATCGACGCCTGCCATAACCCCCAGAGCTGCGAGAACTTTGTGAGCGCCTTGGACGAGATCGATCCGTGCGTAGAGAATCGCCCCACGTTGCTGTGCGCCGCGCTGGCAGACAAGGACGTGGCGGGTATCGTCGACGTGCTGATCCCGGCCTTCCCGCGCGTGGTCGTCACACAGACCGATTCCGATCGCGCCCTGCCGGCGGAGGAGCTTGCTGCCCTGGTGGATTCCGATAAGCTCGCAGGCGTGTACCCCAGCGTGTCCGAGGCCCTCGCAGCCTTTGAGGCTGCAGGCGAGCCCTTCGTAGCAGCAGGTACCATCACCCTGGCCGGCGAAGTTGCCGGTCTGCTCCGCTAGATCCCTTCCGTAGGGTAGCTAGTTTGCCTGCTCGCCACGAAATGGGCCTATCTACTACGTTTGACCGGCTACCCTCAACCATGCCGAGAATCGCAAAATCAAAACCGCAGGTAGAAGGCTTGCCAATTTTCAAAAAATACCCGCATGGTCGCCCCATGCGGGTTAAACGTAGTAGATAGGCCCATTTCGTGGCGGCATTCATGTGATGCGGCAAAGGGGCTGTCCCTTTGCCGCATTGCCTAGTCTAGGCGGACCGGATCGTGGGGGTAGGCGTTGAGGACCTCGACGCCGCTCTCGGTGACCAGGGCAAGGTCCTCGATGCGGACGCCGGTTCGGCCGGGGAGGTAGATGCCCGGCTCGATGGAAAACGTCATGCCCGGCTCCACGACCTGCTCGTTGACGAGCGAGACGTCGCCCGGCTCGTGGTCTTGCAGGCCGATCGAGTGTCCCAGACGGTGCGTAAAGTACTTGCCATAACCCGCGTCCTCAATCACGTCGCGCGCGGCACGGTCCAGATCGCACATACGCACGCCCGGTGCGATGAGCGCCTCGGCGGCCTCGTTGGCGCGGCGCACGATGTCGTAGATGCGTGCCGTCTCCTCGTCCGGCTCGCCCCAAAAGAACGCGCGCGTCATGTCCGAGCAGTAGTTGCGACGACGCCCGCCAATGTCGAACAGCACCACGTCGCCACGCTTGAGTACCGTATCGTCTGGCTCGTGGTGCGGGTCGCCGGCGTTGGCGCCAAAGCTCACGATGGGCGGAAAGCTAAAGCCCTCGCAATCGTGCTTGCGATACAGGCCAAGCATCTGGTCGGCGATCTCGCGCTCTGTCACGCCTTCGTGGACGAGCTCGATCGCGTCGGCCATCACGGCGTCGTTAGCGGCCGAGGACACGCGCATAAGCTCCTGCTCGGCGGCGTCTTTGTAGGTTCGCGCGGCGGTCACGGCAAAATCGCCTAGGAAGAATTCGCTCGCGGCATGACGATCCATGAGGGGCATCAAGAAGCCGGAGCGCATGACGGTGTCGATGCCGAGCGGTTTGGTCGGATCAACCTCGCGAGCGATGGCGTCGGCCACGACGTCGGTATCGGTGTGGTACGCGACGCGGGCATTGTCATACTCGGGCAACTGATGCAGCGCGTTGACCAAGATCACGGGCTCGCTACCGCGTGCGAGCAGTACGCCGCAAAAACGCTCGAACATATCGGCATAAAAGCCGGTCAGGTAATAAATCGACCACGGGTCGTTTACGAGCAGCTGCGCGCCGGGGTGCTGAGCCTCGAGCGCATCGAGCACGCGTGCCACGCGCTGGTCATCGACATGTGCCATACATCGTCCTTTCGTTAGGTTGCCACCATGGTATCCCCAATGCCAGGGTAGTCAATTTGGGACGGGGCTATTTTAGCTGCGTCAAACATGCGAGCTGATAGGTAAAAGTAGTCAATATGGTCCCGTCCCAAATGGGCTGGTTTCAAAACTATGGCGGATTACGGGGCTGGACCTGTATTACTTGACCATGGGAAAAATCGCGAAATTAAAACCGCAGGTAGAAGGCTTATCAAAAATCGAAAATTGCCGGTATGGGTGGGGGTCTCCGAATCAGCCCCGTAATCCGGCATAGTTATGAAATGGCACTAAAGTAGGCACAAGCTAAATACCGATCCCAAGGCAAGTTGCGGTGGAATAGTTCCTTGATGCCGGGGTTTTGGCGGAAATCGGGAATTATTTCACCGCAATTGAGGAGGGGCGGGGCGGATGCGGGGTAGCTAAAAGAGCACCGTCCCAAACGAGCTGCTTAGGCCGGATCGATGTCCATGCTGGCGATGAGGTCGGTACCGGTGTCTAGGAGGTTGGGGAGGACTACATCGCCCATGCGGATGGGGGCTTTGACCACTAGGCCGCGGATGAGGTCCATGGTCTGGGCATGGAGTTCGAGCGGGATGGCTTCGGCCGTGCGAACGGGCAGCAGTGCCTCGTCGCCGCCTGATACTGCCACGGTGGTAGTGAGGACGCGCATGGGGCAGGTGAGCTCCTGATGTGCGAACTTATCGCCGCGCGGGCAGCTGTTGCCGGTCACGGCGCGCACCGTCGCCACGCGGTCGTCGGCCCCGCGCTCCACTTCCACCGTAAGGAGGCACTCGGATGGGCAGGTGGTGCAGTTGAACTGTAGCGTCTCGATCGCATTTGTGCTCATGGCTATGCCTCCTCGACGGGCTCGACGGAAAGGATAATCTCGCTGGCACCCAGGTCGAGCGCTCGCTGTATCACCTTTGCCGGCAGCGGGAAGCTTTCCATAACGCTCGGTTTAAACGCGCGGACCTTGCCCGTAAGCAGTTCCTCGTCGTCCGCCAGAATGCGCACGCGGGCGGCATCGACCGGCCGGCGCACGCGGAAGTTGAGCCTGGTGAGTGCCACGGCCGTAATGCGTCCCGGCAGCGCGTAGCCGGCAATGTCGGCAGGGGAGACCGTGAGCTGGCAGCCAGCGCCCGTCTCGACATCCGTGCCGGTCCCCAGCGCGTACGTCGCTGCAGCCGCACCGGCACGCTCGGACTCGGCCGTCACGTTATCGGCCAGGTCGTGCACGTGCAGCACGTTGCCGCAGGCAAAGATGCCTGGCACGCCCGTCTGCAGGCTCTGGTCCACCACGGCGCCGCGCGTGCGTGGGTCAAGCTCAACACCCGCGCCTACCGAAAGCTCGTTCTCGGGAATCAAACCTACCGAAAGCAGCAGTGTGTCGCACGGAACGATGCGCTCGGTCCCCGGAATGGGCACCAGATTTTCGTCGACCTGGCTCACCTCGACGGCCTCCACGCGGTCGTGCCCAATCACGCGTGTGACGGTGGTGGACAGGTGCAGCGGAATGCCAAAATCGTCCAGGCAATTCTTTACATTGCGGCGCAGGCCGTTGGCGTATGGCATAAGCTCGTACACGCCCTCGACCGAAATCCCCTCGAGCGTGCAGCGACGCGCCATGATGAGCCCAATGTCGCCCGAGCCTAAAATGACGGCGCGCGAGCCGGGCTTGAGGTTGTCGATGTTGATGTATCGCTGCGCCAGGCCGGCGGTAAACACGCCGGCGGGGCGGCTGCCGGGAATCTTGATCTCGCTGCGCGTGCGCTCGCGACACCCCATGGCAAGGACGACGGCGCGCCCGGTGAGCTGCAACATGCCGGCGGGGCTCATGAGCGTGACGGTGTGTGCCGAGGCATCGCTCGCCGCGCCACTTGCGCCCGTGCCTGCGACTTTTTCCTCGCTTGAGTCGATCCCAATCACCATACTGTCCAGGAACAGTGCGATATCGGTTTCGCGCACCTGGTCGATAAAGCGCTGTGCGTACTCGGGACCGGTCAGTTCCTGCTTAAAGTGTGAGAGGCCAAAGCCCGGGTGGATGCACTGGCGCAGGATGCCGCCCAGGTGCTGTTCGCGCTCCACGATGGCCACGCGCGCTCCGGCCTTGTGTGCGGCAAGTGAGGCCGCCATGCCGGCAGGTCCGCCGCCGATAACGACTACGTCGAACGCCTGCGTCTGCACGGCGCCGGCAGCAATTGATACCCTGTCGGCATCTGTGCAAGTGCACTCGACGCCCGATACCGCACCCATATCGATACTTGTCGCCATCCTAGCGCACCCCCTTCAAAGGTCCCTCAACGAGCCACGAGCCAGTGTCCTCCAGCATCACCTCGCTGGGATCGCAGCCCAGCTCGCGGGCCAGAATCCGCACCACGCGGCTCTGGCAAAAGCCGCTCTGGCACCGACCCATGCCGGCGCGGCAACGGCGTTTGACGCCTTCGACCGAGACCGCACCCGGGCGGCGTCGAATCGCGGCCACGATCTCGGCCTCGGGCACCGTCTCGCAGCGGCAGACAATCTGCCCCCACGCGGGGTCGGACTCAATGAGCTCT
Source organism: Collinsella sp. SGI.184 (assembly GCF_050313415.1). Classification (NCBI taxonomy): domain Bacteria; kingdom Bacillati; phylum Actinomycetota; class Coriobacteriia; order Coriobacteriales; family Coriobacteriaceae; genus Collinsella; species Collinsella sp. SGI.184. Next base: position 12,288 of record NZ_JBNPLJ010000001.1, read on the forward strand.
TCCTTGCGCGCAAGCGGCGCACGGTCGAAGTCGTCCGGCGCGCGACGAATCGGATCCCAATCGGCCCGCTCGCGCAAAGCAACACCCGCCTCGCGCAGCACCTGCTCCATTCGCTCGGCAATGGCCGGAGCGCTCGCTACGCCCGGCGACTGAATGCCCGCCGCCTGGAACAGCCCCGGCACCACGGCGGACTGTCCAATAAAAAAGTCGTTCGTTCCCTTAATGACCGGACGCCCGCCGGCAAACGCTCGCACCACGCGGCGCGTGTCCAGATCGGGCACCAGCTTGCGCGCGCCGCTCAGCAGCGCGTTTACGTCGCCAGCATAGGTCTGCGTGTCGCCCGCCTCGCGCACAGCGGCCGTCGCGGTAATTACGGTGTTGCCGTGGACGGTGCCCGTAACGATGACGCCCTTGGAAACCGGCGTGGGAACGGGGTAGAGCGGCATGAGCGCGCGCGGCTCCTTGTCCAGCACCACAATGTTGCCCTGGCGCCAGACCATCTGGAACTCCTCGGCGCCCACCATATGCGAGATGTCTGCGGCGCCGTTGCCCGCCGCGTTAATCAAATAGCGGCAGCGCACATCACCGGCCGGTGTCACCAGCGTAAAACGAGCGGTCCCGTCACCGCTCCTGTCGCCAGCGCCGGGAGCTACCTCGATCGTCTCCACCGGTGCGGAGCGCACAAACGTCACGCCGTTGGCGACCGCGTTCTCCATCGCGGCGATGGCGACCTCAAACGGATCGACATAGCCGGTCGAGGGACACCACAGCGCGCACGTGGCCTGGGCGCTGGCGCGCGGCTCCAGCTCGTGGATGCGCTCGGCCCCGATGATCGCCAACTCGGGTACGCCGTTTGCCAGCCCGTTGCTTTGCAGCTGCTCCAGCTGCGCGCGGTCTTGGTCGCTAAAGCCCAGCACCATGGACCCGGTGCGGCAAAACAAAAAGCCCAGCTCCTGGGCCCACGTGCCATATAGCTCGCAGCCGCGGGCGTTGACCTGGGCCTTAACCGTGCCCGGCGCCGGATCGTAGCCGGCGTGCACTAGGCCGCCGTTGGCCTTCGACGCGCCCAGGGCAATGTCGTTGGCCGCCTCGACCACGCAGATGGACAGGTCATAGCGTGCGAGCTGCCGTGCGATGGCGCATCCGGTGATGCCCGCGCCCACAATCGCGATATCAAACGTTTCTGTCACAGTGCCTCCCAGACGAGTTGACAGGCTGTCAATAAGGCTATCCTACGGTGTGCGCATCCCCCGCACAGCGGCAATGCGGCGAACAGCCCCGCTGCATCCGCCAACGGCAGGCGAGGGGAGACTCAGGTCAATCGGTGACCTCGTCTGGCACCCCTGTTGTCAAAGGTTTGTCTCGTTCTGTAACGGTAAGCAGAAGAGTTGGGTCCAAATGTTACAGATCGAGACGTTTGCCAGGCGGGCCCTCTGTTTGTCTTGATTTGTAACAGTAAGAGTAGAAAATCGGTCCTATGTGTTACAGATTGAGATTTAAAGTCAGGGAGAGGTCATCTGTCTCGATCTGTAACATCTTGGGATCGATTTGGGGTCTAGATGTTACAGATTTAGATGAACCCATCAGTCGGTTTCGAATGTCTAAATCTGTAACAGTTAGACCTGTTTTTGCCGAGTTGTTGTTACAGATTGAGATATTGAGATTGGACATTTTCCTTTGTCTTGATCTGTAACAGATAGAAGGGTTTCTGGCCCCTAGTTGTTACAGATTGAGATATTTAACGGAGGGCTCACCGTTCATCTTGATCTGTAACAGTAGGGACTGATTCTGGAGCCAAGATGTTACAGATTGAGATTTAAGTCTGGGAGAGAACGGTTTGTCTAATTTTGTAACATCTGGACCCGGATTCCGCTCTCACCTGTTACAGATTGAGATGTTTCTATCCGCCCATGCCTGCGACCTGCCAAATCGTTAACCCCCGTGTTACACTAACTCGAGTTGTAACTACCCCGAAAGGCCCACCTTATGTCCAAGTACATCTCCGAGCTCATGTCGCCGCAGCTTATGGGCGTCATCTATGCCTTTGTTGGCTTTATCATCGCCCTGTACGTGCTGTCGGTCGTCTATGTGTTTATTGACGCCCGTCGCCGCGGCGCCAGCGCTTACGTGGCATGGGGCATCATTGCCCTCATCCCGTTTGTAGGCCTCATCGCCTACCTGGTCCTGCGCCCGCACTCCTATGCGGCCGACCGCGAGGAGCAGGAGCTGGACATGGCCCTGCGCGAGCGTCAGCTTGCCCAGTACGGCACCTGCCCGCAGTGCGGTGCGCCCATCGAGAAGGACTTTGTGGTCTGCCCGGTGTGCGATACCCAGGTGCGCAACGTGTGCCCCAGCTGCCATCGCCCGCTCGACGCACACTGGAAGGTCTGCCCCTACTGCCGAACTCGCATCCAGTAGCGCATCCATCGCCGGGCCGGCCGCAAGCCACGGGCCCCGCGCGCCGCGCGAACGCCGCGCGCTCCGCATGCGCCCCACGCGATGAAGCATGCGTAGAAATTCGCCCGCCGTGCCATTCAGGTGCGGCGGGCGCTTGTATACCTAGGTAACCTGCCTATAATGATGCAAGTCAAAACGCACGCGCCGGCAAGCGCAATGCACACCGCACGGCGCCAAGCAGCACTTGCACCAGGCATCCGAGAGGAGAAAACATACCCATGAAGGCACTCTACAATGACGGTTCGGTGGCCGAGCTCCCGCAGGACGAGGTCACGCACGTCATCCGCCACTCCGCCGCGCATATCATGGCGCAGGCCATCAAGCGCCTGTACCCCCAGGCTGATTTTGCCTACGGCCCCGCGACCGACAACGGCTTTTACTACGACGTCGACCTGCCCGAGGGCGTCAAGATCAGCGAGGACGACTTCCCCGCGATCGAGGCCGAGATGAAAAAGATCGTCAAGGAGAACCTCAAGTTCTCCGTGTACGAGAAGTCCCGTGCCGAGGCCATCGCCCTTATGGAGGAGCGCGGCGAGAAGTACAAGGTCGAGCACATCGGCGACCTGGACGACGACGCCCGCATCACCTTCTACCAGCAGGGCGACTACATCGACATGTGCGTCGGCCCCCACATCTGCTACACCAAGGCCCTCAAGGCCTTTAAGCTCACCGGCGTCTCGGGCGCCTACTGGAAGGGCGACAAGGACAACAAGATGCTCACCCGCATCAACGGCGTTGCCTTTGCCACCAAGGAAGAGCTCGACGAGCACATGCACATGCTGGAGGAGGCCAAGAAGCGCGACCACCGCAAGATCGGCCGCGAGATGGACCTCTTTATGATGCGCGACGAGGCCCCCGGCTTCCCGTTCTTCCTGCCCAACGGCATGATCCTTAAGAACACGCTGCTGGACTACTGGCGCGAGATCCACCACAAGGCCGGCTACGTGGAGATCTCCACGCCGCTCATCATGAACAAGCAGCTGTGGAAGACCTCGGGCCACTGGGACCACTACAAGGACAACATGTACTCCACCGTCATCGACGACGAAGAGTACTGCATTAAGCCCATGAACTGCCCGGGCGGCGTGCTGGTGTACGCCTCCAAGCCGCACTCCTACCGCGAGCTGCCCATCCGCGCCGGCGAGATTGGCCTGGTGCACCGCCACGAGCTGCGCGGAGCCCTGCACGGCCTGTTCCGCGTGCGCTGCTTTAACCAGGACGACGCCCACCTGTTTGTGCGCCCCGACCAGCTGACCGACGAGATTGTGGGCGTGGTCAACCTTATCGACTCCGTGTACCAGAAGTTTGGTTTTAAGTATCACGTTGAGCTTTCCACCCGCCCCGAGGACTCCATGGGTTCTGACGAGGACTGGGCTCGCGCCGAAGAGGGCCTGCGCACCGCTCTGGAGCAGCTGCACATGGACTACGAGGTCAACGAGGGCGACGGCGCCTTCTACGGCCCCAAGATCGACTTCCACCTGGAGGACTCGCTCGGCCGTACCTGGCAGTGCGGTACCGTGCAGCTCGACTTCCAGATGCCGCTCAACTTTGATCTGGAGTACGTGGACGCCGATGGCACCAAGAAGCGCCCCATTATGCTTCATCGCGTGTGCTTTGGCTCCATCGAGCGCTTCATCGGTATTCTGATCGAGCACTTTGCGGGCAAGTTCCCCACCTGGTTGGCTCCCGTGCAGGTCAAGGCGCTTCCCGTCTCCGAGAAGAGCCGCGACTACGCCCACGAGGTGTGCGCCAAGCTGGAGGAGGCCGGCATTCGCGTGGTCTGCGACGACCGCGACGAGAAGATCGGCTACAAGATCCGCGAGGCCCGCAGCATCGACCGCGTGCCCTACATGCTCATCCTGGGCGAGAAGGAGGTCGAGGCCGGCAACATCTCCGTCCGCGATCGTTCCAACGAGACCGTTCAGATGAGCGTCGACGAGTTTGTGGCCAAGGTGACCGAGGAGATTAAGACTCGCGCCTAGCACAAACAACACAAGAAGCAGTAAAGGCGATCGTCCTCGCGGGCGGTCGCCTTTTTTGTTGTGCAAAAAGGTACAGTTTTTCGTATCTTTCGACGAAGCTCGTTATACGGGTAAATTCAGATCGTTTTCCCAGCTTGCGCAAATTGCGGCGCGAGCGGGCACATCTCCATACCCCACTTCAAAAGCCTGTACTTTTGCGACTGCGGCTAGCTGCGAGCGAGAAGCCTGTTCTTAACGCCCCTGCATCCGTGTGTGTCGCGGACGCAAGTTAAGGGGGCAAGGGATGGAACAGACAATGCGGCGCCAAGGGTGTTCGCGAGTCAGAGGTGGCTAAGGTACTCGCCCTTCTTGATTACTATGGCACTTCGCTTGGTATTGCTGGACGTAGCAGCAACTGTGCACGCAAGCTCATGCTGGAGGGCGGGCTCGTCGTTCGGGAGATTTAGGTCAATTTGCTCTAAAGGTTGTTTTCCGAGTGGTCTCTTATCGTGCCTTTGCCTTAGGGTGCTTGGTTTTCATCCTCTGAAGATGTTCTTAAAACTGCCTTAAAGGCGTCCCGGCTCGCGTTGACGGCGTACAATACGCGTGTTTGACTATGGCAAATATGGAATTAAGGGGAGGGGTGCGCCATGGAGGTGCTGGTTGTTGGCAACACCGCATATGTTGACGATGACTTTTGTGCCAAGGCGTTCCCCGGGGACCATGTTAAGGTCGTCGCTGCCGCGGAAGCGCGCCGCGACGAGTCATCGCCCCATGCCTCGTGGAATGAGCTCCTCCAGCACTTGGAGCAGGCCTACGAGTTCGACCGCGTGGTCTACCTATCCAATTACCTTACCCCGCATACCGATATCGTGGGCGATATCGAGCTGCTGCGCTCGGTCTTTCGTGCGTGCGCGGGTCGCCGGGTCCAGCTGCTGTATGTAGCGGGGCCCGCGGGTGCCGCGGGTGCCGCCGATACCACGGGGCGAACGGGCAAGGGCATTATCGCGCGCGCAGCCAACGACCTGTGCCGCTACTACGCTGCTCGCGAGGGCGTTCAAACCAAGATCCTGCGCGTGCCGTTCCTGTATACCGCGTCTGCCGCGCTGGATGATCCGTTTTTGGTGCCGCTGTTCGACGCGTGCTCAACCGGATCGGTCGCTTTGCAGGGCGCGGAGGGCGCGCCGTTTCCGCTGCTGTGTGCCGAGGAGCTCGCGGTGCTGGTGCATCGCATCTTTGACAGCTGGGACGCCTCCTTTGAGACGCTCGATGTTGCCGATACCTTCCATCACACGTCAGGTGAGGTGGGCGAGGCCCTCAAGGCGCTGTTCCCAGGGCTCTCAGTTGCCTATGGCGATTCTGCCGGCTATGCCCTGCCCGTCAGCGACATCGTTCGCGTTCGCTATGGCTGGTTTCAGCGCTACGACCCGTTTCGTGATCTTTCGACCATTCATGCTCGCTGGGATGCTGGCCGCGCAGGGAAGGTCAACCCCTTGCGCGCCGCCATCGACCGCATCCAGATGCACACGCTGCCTATTAAATGCCTGGAGACGGGCGTCGCCTGGGTCCTGTTCGAGGTGCTGGAGTATTTGTTCTCGCAATCTGCCCCGCTCAACGTGCTCGATTATCGCCTGCTCTACGTCGTGCTCATCGGCACGCTGTATGGCTTGGACTTTGGTCTGGCTGCGGCGCTGCTGGCATCGGTGGGTTTGGCTGTGAGCTACTTTACCCAGTATGGCTATACCTTCCAGGGCCTCTTTTACGAGCCGTCCAACTGGCTGCCGTTTATCGCGTACTTTGTGGTGGGTGCCGTATGCGGCTACGTGCAGCTGCGTAACAGCGAGGCCATTAAGGTGGAGCGCGACCAAAACGAGCTCGTGCGTAATCGCAATACGTTCCTCACGCAGCTCTATCACGATGCTATCGAGGACAAGCGCACCTACAAGCGCCAGATTGTGGGGCGTCACGATAGCTTTGGCAAGATCTTTGCCGTGACGCAAGAGCTCGACGTGCTCAACCCGCGCGACATCTACCGCAAGTGCTGTGAGCTCATGGGTGAGATTCTCGAAAACAATTCGGTGACGATCTACCACGTTTCGGGCGGGGCGTTTGCACGTCTGGTGGCGGCGAGTCCCGTGATTGCCGAAGACGCCACGCGCTCGCTCACGCTTGAGCAACTTGCACCCCTTTTGGGCGGCGGGGGTCGTTCGAGCCTGTGGGTCAATCGCGAGCTGACGCCGGGGCTTCCCATGTTTGGATATACGATCGAGCGCGACGGGGCGCCCGCCGTGTTGATCTTTGTGCGTCGTGCGGCCGAGAACCAAATGACGCTCTATTACCAAAACCTGTTCCGCATCTTGTGCGGACTGGTCGAAAGCGCGCTGGGCCGTGCCTTTGACTATGAGGCGGTGGCGCAGGATAAACGCTGCGTCGATGGCACGTGCGTGCTCAAGCAGGCGGCCTTTGGTCAAGAGCTCGCGGCCGAGCAGGCGCTGTCGGATGGCAAAATGGGCAGCTTTTTGCTCCTGCGCGTGGTGCCGGGCATGGAGCCTGTCGGCGAGCTGGTGGGCGCAATTGGGTCGGCAATCCGCGAGAGCGATGCGGCGGGCCTGGTCGACGGTGACGTGCTTTACCTGCTTATGCGCCAGGCAAAGGCGAGCGACCTGCCCATTATCCGCGAGCGCCTGAGGGCGAAGCGGATTGCGGTGGAGCCCGTCGACGGCGAGGACATCGTGGCGCTTCTGCAGCACATCGCTGACACCGGTGACGGTGAGGGGGATGTCGCTTGATCTCGCTTGTCGTTGCTGCCGTCTTGCTGCTGATTCATGCGCTGGTTTGTCTGGTGTTGTGGACGCTTATGAAGTTGGGCCTGCTGCCGGTGCGCGGGCATATGCTGGCCGTGATGGTACTCGTGCCGTTGTGGGGACCGCTGCTGGTGGTGCTGCTTATCACGCGTAGCGCCGTGTTTGGCGCGGACCTTAAGGACGCCACGCTAGAGTCGCTGCGCATTAACGACGAGCTGCATCGCAGCATCTTGGTGCACGACCGTGAAGCCGATGCGGGCGTGATCCCGCTCGAGGAGGCGCTCATCGTCAACGACCCGGCAGACCGGCGCCGCCTCATGCTCTCCATGCTTACCGAGGAGCCCGATGCGTACCTGGCGCAGCTGCAGGCGGCTAAGCTGAACGACGACGTTGAGGTGGCGCACTATGCCGCGACGGCGGTGGCGCAGATCTCCAAGGAGTCCGACCTTAAACTGCAGCAGCTGGAGCGCGCCTTTAAGACCGACCCGAGCGCGCAAAACCTCAACGAATACTGCGATTTTCTTGGTGAGTATTTAGACTCGGGTTTGGCTGAGGGGCGCGTGGCTCAGATTCAGCGTCAACAGTACGCACGTCTGCTTGCGCGCCGCTGCGAGCGCGAGGACACCTTTGAGCTGCGTATTCGGTATGCGACGGCGCTGGCCGATGTCGGACAGATCGACGAGGCGCAGGCCGTGACCGACCAGCTGGTGCTCGACGCGCCCGAGGAGCAGGAGGTTTGGATGCTTTGCCTGCGCCTGGCCGTGATGCGCCGCGACGGTGACGAGGTCCACCGCGTGATCGATGCGATCGACAATCAGCATGTGTACTTGAGCGCCGCCAACCGCGAGGAGCTGGCTTTTTGGCGCGACGGGGAGGAGGCCCGATGAGCGTGGTGCAGCATATCCGCGACCGTGCGGGCCATTTTCGCTGGATGGGCCTGCTCGTGGTGTGGGCGGTCTTTATTGCCATGGCCGCCGTGCTGCTGGTGGAGCGTGCCGGCGTGCAGTACAGTGCGGGCCAGCATAAGCTGGGGATGCTTGCCGCCAACGATGCGGTGCCGGCCTCCTCGGCAATATTTGGTCAAAAGCCCACGTGCCTGGTCATTACCGATTCCGATCAGACGGGCGTCGAGGACGTAAAGGAGCAGTTCGACCAGATTCTGCTCGACATGAAGATCGCGCACCGCGACGTGGACCTTGCCCTGGACGGCGCGGATGCCATTCCCTCGCTGACGTCCTTCGATCGCGTGATTTTGCTCATGCCGTCGCTCGATGGGCTCGGTACGCACCTGACCGATATTATGAGTTGGGTGAGTGCCGGCGGTTCGCTTATGCTCGCCATGCCGCCGGATAATTCGAGCTATCTGCAGGTGATTGCCCCCAAGCTTGGCATTGAATCGGCCGGATACGACTATGTAATAGCCGAAAGCATTGTGCCGAGTGAGAACTTTATGCTGGGCGGGGGAGAGCGCTACGGGCTCTCGGACCCCTTTGATTCGTCGCTTTCGGTTTCGCTGCGCGAGACGGCGCGTGTGTGGGCTAAGACCGGCGATGCGGGCGCCCCGCTCATTTGGTCCAATGACTGCGGTAGCGGGCGCACCGTGGTATGTAATATCGGTGTCTACGACAAGGTCATGCGCGGGTTTTACGCCGCGGCGATCAGCCTGCTCGGCGATGCCACGGCCTATCCGGTCATCAACAGCGCCGTCTTCTATCTGGACGACTTTCCCAGCCCCGTGCCCTCGGGCGACGGCACCTACATCAAGCGCGACTACGGGCTTTCCATCGCCGACTTTTATGCCAAGGTCTGGTGGCCCGATCTGCAAAAGCTCGCGCAAAAATACGGCATTCGCTTTACCGGTGTGATGATCGAAAACTACGAGGACGCGGTCAACCAGACCGAGCCCGCGCGTCAGGCCGATACCACGCAGTTTCGCTACTTTGGCGGCATGCTGCTGCAGATGGGCGGAGAGCTGGGCTTTCACGGCTACAACCATCAGCCGCTGGCGCTCTGGGATACCGACTATGGCACGCTGTACGACTACAAGACGTGGAAGAACAAGGAGACGCTTGTTGCATCGCTCAACGAGCTTATCGCCTTTCAGGACGAGGTGCTACCCAACGCGCACGGTTCGGTCTACGTGCCGCCGTCAAATATCCTTTCGGCCCGCGCTCGCAAGATTATTGGCGAGGACGTGCCGCGCATTAAGACCATCGCCAGTACGTATTTTGAGGATGGTACCGACCTGCCGTACGTGCAGGAGTTTAGCGTGGCGAGCGATGGCATTGTGGAGCAGCCGCGTATTGTCTCGGGCGGCATGGTCGACGATTCCTATATGCGCCTGGCTGCCGTGTCCGAGCTCAACATGCACTATGTGAGTACGCACTTTATGCACCCGGACGACTTGCTCGATCCCGATCGCGGCGCCAGGCAAGGCTGGGAGATCTATAAGGGCGGCCTGACCGACTACCTGGACTGGCTTACCAAGTCTGCGCCCGACCTGCGCCGCCAGACCGGCTCGGAATGCTCGGGCGCCATCCAGCGCTTTTCGTCCGTGACGGTGAGCGTGGATACAAGCGCGGATGCCTGGACGCTCAACCTGGGCAATTTTCACGACGAGGCGTGGCTCATGTTCCGTGCCAATAACGGCGAGCCGGGAGCAGTCACGGGTGGCGAGATTACGCATCTGACGGGCGACCTGTACCTGGTCAAAGCTACGGACAAGACGGTGACCATTGCGCGCAAGGAGGGTAGCGACAAATGAGAATCTGCTTGGTACTCGAAGGTTGCTACCCCTATGTGCACGGTGGCGTGTCCACCTGGATGCATGGCTATATACAGGCCATGCCCGAGCACGAGTTTGTGCTGTGGGTGATTGGCGCGCATGCGGCCGACCGCGGCAAGTTTGTCTACGAGCTGCCCAAAAACGTTGTCGAGGTGCACGAGGTGTTTCTGGACGACGCCTTGCGCCTTTCGGGCGAGCAGGAAGAGGCGGACTTTAACGACCGCGAGCGCGATGCGCTGCGCCGCCTGGTGTCACTTTCCAATCCGGATTGGGACGTGCTGTTCGATATCTTCCAGCGCCGTCGTGTGCATCCGCTCTCGTTTTTGCAGAGCCGAACGTTTATGGATATCTTTCGCGACGTGTGCCTGGCCGAGTACCCCTACACGCCTTTTGCCGACGCATTCCATACCATGCGCTCCATGCTGCTGCCCGTGCTCTACCTGCTGGGCGGCGAGGTGCCGGTGGCCGATGTGTACCACGCCATCTCGACCGGCTACGGCGGCCTGCTCGCCTGCCTGGGCTCAAGCGTTCATCATGCGCCGGTGTTGCTCACCGAGCACGGCATCTACACGCGCGAGCGCGAGGAGGAGATTATTCGCGCCGACTGGGTGGTGCCGTCGTTTAAGGACCGCTGGATTCGCTTTTTCTACCTGCTTTCGGAGGAGATCTACCGTCGCGCTTTTCGCGTGACGAGCCTGTTTCACAATGCCCGCAAGACGCAGATCGATATGGGCTGCGATGCGGACAAATGCCTGGTCATCCCCAATGGCATTCAGTTCGACCGCTTTAAGGACATTCCCTTAAAGCCCGATGACGGCTGGGTTGACATTGGCGCGGTGGTGCGCCTGGCGCCCATCAAGGACGTCAAGACCATGATCTATGCCTTCTTTGAGCTGCACGAGCGCGTCCCTAAGGTGCGCCTGCATATCATGGGCGGCGTGGACGACGAGGAGTACGGCGCCGAGTGCCATGCGCTGGTCGATACCCTGGGCGCGCGCGACCTGATCTTTACCGGCCGAGTCAACGTGGTCGAGTACATGGAAAAGCTGGACTTTACCATTTTGACGAGCATCTCCGAGGGCCAGCCGCTCAGCGTGCTGGAGTCGCTTGCCGCGCGTCGTCCCTGCGTGACGACCGAGGTGGGCTGCTGCCGTGAGCTGCTCGAAGGCGCGCCGGGCGACGACTTTGGCGTGGCGGGATTTGTGACGCCGCCTATGTATCGCAAGGGCTTGGCCGATGCCATGGAGCGCATGTGCGCAAGCCGTGCCCGCCGTATCGAGATGGGGGAGCGCGGCCAGCGTCGCGTTGCCACGTACTTTTTGCACGAGCAGATGCTCGCCAACTATCGCGCGCTGTACGACGAGACGGCGCGTGCGTATGATTTGCCCAGAGAGGGGGAGTAGCCGGTGGCCGGAATCGGTTTTGAGCTCAAACGCCTGTTTAGGCGCAAGGGTCTGTTTGCCACGATGCGCGCCTATGGCTACGCCGGCATTGTGTGCACGGGCCCCATGCTGCTGGGCGTGCTGCTCCAGGTGGGCATCTTGGTGCTGTGCGGCATGTGGGGCGTGGGCCGCGCCAACCAGGACCTGCTGGTGTGCATGGTGACCTATACGCTGCTGGCGTCGCTCACGCTTACAAGCTTTTTCTCCATGCCCGTCACGCGCTTTTTGGCGGACATGCTCTTTGCGGAGCGCGAAGAAGAGGTTTTGCCCTCGTTTTGGGGCTCCAACGCCATCATGCTCGTTGCGGGCACGGTACTCTACGGCGTCTTTTTGCTGTTCTCGGGCGCCACGCTGCTTCAGGGGCTGCTGTGCCTGTGGCTGTTCAACATTATGATCGTCAACTGGAACGGCATGAGCTATCTCACCGCTATTAAGGACTACCGTGGCATTCTGTGCAGCTTTGTGGCTGCCATTGGCGTGGCGTGCCTGTGCGCCCTGGCCGCGCTGGCGCTGGGGTTGCCGCCGGTCGAGGGCCTACTGGCGTCAATCGCCCTGGGCTACGGCGTCATGCTCGCCTGGGACGTGGTGCTGCTGTACCGGTATTTTCCGCAGAGTGACCGCAGCCCCTGGCTCTTTTTGCGCTGGCTCGATCAGTTTATGCCGCTGGCGCTCACGGGCCTGTTTACCAACCTGGGGCTCTTTGCGCACCTGGTAATTATTTGGGCCGGCCCCATTGGCGTGCAGGTCAAGGGCCTGTTTTATGGCGCGCCCTACCACGATGTTCCGGCGCTCATCGCGTTTTTGACGATCCTGGTCACGACCGTCAACTTTGTGGTCTCGGTCGAGGTCAACTTTTATCCGCGCTACCGCGACTACTACAGCCTGTTCAACGACGGCGGCGTAGTGGGCGACATCGTGGTGGCCGAGGAGGAGATGCTCTCCACGCTCAACAGCGAACTGCGCTTTTGCGCGCTCAAGCAGCTGTTTGTGACGGCGGCGGTCATTTCGCTCGAGACCACGGTACTCTCGGCCCTGCCGCTGGGCTTTAACAGTCTTATGCACGGGTATTTTCGCACGCTGTGCGTGGGCTATGGCCTGTATGCCGTGGGCAATACGGTGATGCTTATCTTGCTGTACTTTACCGACTACAAGGGGGCCGTGCTGGCCTCGGGCCTGTTTGCCGGTGTGGCGGGGCTGGCGACTGCCGTGTCGCTGCTTTTGCCGCAGCAGTTTTACGGCTTTGGCTTTTTGTTGGGTGCGGCGGTGTTTTTTATCGTGGCGCTGCTGCGGCTCGATACCTATACTGCCAACTTGCCGTATCGTATTCTGAGTCAACAGCCCATGGTGGCGACCGACAAAGAAGGCTGGTTTACCGAGTTGGGCCGCATGCTCGAGCATGTTGAGGGGCGCTATGAGGAAGCCCGCCATAAGGGCGAGCCACATGGCGCGTTTGAACGCACGGTGGTCCGTGTGTATCGCAACCATTGGGGAGGTTCTGATGACCGATAGGATGATGTCTCGCCGTCGCCTGTTTGAGGCGGCTGCCGGTGCGCTGCTGCTTTCGGGCTGCTCGTCTCAGGACGAATCCTCGACCAAAAAAGTCAAAAAGCAGGGCAAGATTAACAAGGCCGAGGCCTCGAATGAGGTCAAGCACCTGCGCGATAAGGACGAGCTGTACGAGGTCTACGACGACTCGGGCATTGTGACCATGTACCTGACGGTCTCGCGCGGCAACAGCTCCGAGAACACGGACCACAGCTGGGCCGAGATCAACACGTACTCGGTGTATGACTATGCTGACATGGGCGTGGCGCGCTATCAGGTTATGGGCCTTTTGCAGGCGGGCGACGAAGAGGGCCCGGTTGCCGGCGAGGTTGGCTATGGCGAGGAAGCGCCCAATGCCACCGTGCAGGTGCGCGGCCAGACGTCGAGCTCCTATACGCAAAAGAATTACAAGGTGGAGCTCAAAAAGGGCAAGGGTACCTGGCGTCAGCAGCGTTCCATTGCGCTCAACAAGCATATGGGCGAGGGCATGCGCTTTCGTAACAAGATGGCCTACGATTTGATCCGTGGCATTCCCCAGATGATGGGCCTGCGCACGCAGTTTGTGCACTTATGGGTGTGCGACCAGACCGAAAAATCCAACGACACCTTTGAAGACTACGGTCTGTTTACGCAGGTCGAGCAGCTCAACAAGACGGCGCTCAAGGCCCACGGTCTGGATAAGAGCGGGCATCTGTATAAGGTGAACAGCTTCGATTTCCATCGCTTTGAGGACACCATTAAGCTCACCGATGACCCCGACTATAACCAGGCGGCGTTTGAGGGCATGCTCGAGATTAAGGGCGACTCGGACCACACCAAGCTCATCGAGATGCTCGATGCGCTCAACGACGAATCGCAAAAGATCGATGACGTGCTCGACACCTACTTTGATACCGAGAATCTGGTCTATTGGCTGGCGTTTCAGATCCTGACGGGCAACTGCGATACGCAGAGCCGTAACTGCTATCTGTACAGCCCGCTCAACTCAAATACCTGGTACTTTTTGGCTTGGGATAACGACAGCATGCTGCGTAAGCTTGAGCTGAGCCTGAAGGGGTTCTCGGACTTTGTGAACTGGGAGCGCGGCGTGAGCAACTACTGGGGCAACGTGCTGTTTAACCGCGCGTTGCGCAGTAAGTCGTTCCGCAGCGAACTCGACCGTGCCGTCAAGGACTTGCGCTCGTATTTGACCGAGGAACGTCTGGCCAGGATGATCAAGCACTACCGCGAGGTTACCGAATCCCTGGTCTTTGCTTCGCCCGATATCGACAAACTGCCTGTCACCAAGGACCAATACGAGCAGATTGCCGCGGCGATTCCCTCCGAGATCGAGGAGAACTACAAGAGCTATTGCGAAAGCTATAAAAAGCCCATGCCGTTCTACATTGGCGTGCCGCAGATTGAAAACGGCAAGTTGCGTGTGAACTGGGATGCCGCGTACGACTTTGAGGCGCGCGATATTCGCTATACCGTGGAGCTTGCGCGCGACTACGCCATCAATGACGTGCTTTTTAAGGCCGAAGACGTGCTGCTGCCTGAGGTAACGTGCGATGCGCCCGATACCGGCCAGTACTTTGTGCGCGTGCGTGCCACCAACTCCGATGGCTATACGCAAGATGCGTTTGACTGCTATGTGACCGACGATGGCAAACAGTACGGCATGAAGTGCTTTTACGTGCAAGACGGCGGTAAGGTCGTGGAGGACACGTATGAGGAGGGCTAGCGCGTTGCTTGAGCGCCTGGCGGCCCCGCCTGCGCGTGCCACGCGGGAGCGTTATCGCCACGAGCTCAAATATCTCATTAACGAGGGCGAGCACTCCGCGCTTGCCTGTCGCATGGCGCCGGTTTTTAAACTGGACAAGCATGCGCGGGCGGGTGGCTACACCATTCGCAGCCTGTACTTTGACGACTACTGTAACTCGGCCTACGAGGAAAAAGACGCCGGTATTCTCATGCGCAAAAAGTATCGCGTGCGCATCTATAACGGCAGCGACAGGGTGATTAAGCTCGAGCGCAAAAAGAAGTACGGCAGCTGGATCTACAAGGAGGACGCGCCGCTCACGCGCGGCGAGTTTGAGCAGATCCTGGCTGGCGACTACGGCTTTTTGCTGAGGAGCCCGCACCAACTCTGCCGCGAGTTCTACATCGAGTGTATCTGCAACATGATGCGCCCGCGGACCATCGTGGACTACGAGCGCGAGCCGTGGGTGATGGATGAGGGCACCGTGCGCATTACGTTTGACATGAACGTGCGTGCCGCGGTGGGTAGCTTTGATATCTTTGACGCGACCTTGCCCGCGCTGCCCGTGCTGGAGCCCGGCAAGCTGGTGATGGAGGTCAAGTTTACCGAGTTTTGTCCGCAGCTGGTGCGCGATATGGTGCCGCCGGGCGCGGCCGAGCTTACGGCGGTCTCCAAGTACTGCCTGTGTTACGAAAAGACCGCCTACCTGCGCGGTTTTGACTACTGGGAATCGGATTTTGAGAACCGAGGGGATATTTAGACCATGAGCACCAGGGACTTTTTTAAGAACTCCGTCTTGGAGGCGTTTGGTCAGGTCGACCCTGCCAAGATCGGCCTGTCGCTGCTCGTGGCGCTCGCCATGGGCATCCTGATCTATTACGTGTACAAGCGCTTTTTTACCGGCGTGGTGTATTCGCGTAGCTTTGCCGTGACGCTCGTGGGCATGTGCGTGCTCACCTGCATGGTCACGCTCGCGATCTCGACAAACGTGGTCATCTCGCTTGGTATGGTCGGTGCTCTGTCCATCGTCCGCTACCGTACGGCGGTCAAGGACCCGCTCGACCTGCTGTATCTGTTTTGGTCCATTACCACGGGCATTACGGCGGGAGCCGGCATGTATGCACTCGTGGGGCTCACGGCAGCAGTGATCGTGCTGATGATCGCCGGCTTTGCGAGCCGCCAGGACAAGTCGCGCGTGTATATGATGGTCATTCACTACACGGGCCAGACCACTGGCGACGATATCGTGCGCGCGTTTGGGCGCACCAAGTTCACCGTTAAGTCCAAGACTATGCGCGGCGACAAGGTGGAGATGGCCGTCGAGGTGTTCTCTGACGGTGTGGATATGCCCTATGCCGACGCTATCCGTGCCCTCGATGGCGTGGAGGACCTAACGCTCATCCAATACAACGGCGAATACCACGGCTAGAACCCTAGCGAGTAGATTGGGGAAACATCCGCATCGTGGGCTTTTGTTTTGAAGGGGCGGTGTCACGTGGACGCACAACAGCTAGAAGAGGCCTGGGCTGCAAGGGCTGGCGCGCGCGAGGCGCGACTGGTTGCAGCCTCGCATGTGCCGGCGGCGCTTTCGCTTCTGGGGATTGTGCGCCCCGGCGATCGCCTGGTGGCCTTTGCGGATGACTTTGCCGAAGCGTTTGCTTGCGGCTTTGAGGGCTGCGATGTCGTGCTGGTGGGCTCGCCGTCCGCCGAGGCGTTTGCTGCTGCGTCCGAGGGCTTTGATGCTTCGCTTGATGCCGAGGGGCCGCACCTGTGGTGGTTCGCCAACTCCATTGGCGCGTTCGGTTTGCGTGTGCCCGATTTGCGCGCGTTAGGCCGCGCCGCGCGTGAGGCCCATGCGCTGCTGGTTGTTGACAACACCGTGGCTGACGTCTTTGGCTGCAATCCGCTGAGCTTGGGCGCCGTGCTGTCGCTCGAGGCACTCGACCGCGTGTGTGCCGGTAAGGCCCCGCGTAAGCTCGTTGCCGCTTCGGTGGCGCGATCGCAGCTCAAGCGCCATCGTGTGGACGCCGCGGCTGAGTGCGCGCATGCGTTGTTTGTGGGCTACGGTGCGTCGGCGCTCGATCTTTATGCTGAGGAGGCCGACGTGCTGGAGCGCGGGCTCGGGTCGCTCGACGCTCGCATGCAGGCGCATTTCGACCGCGCCCGTGCGCTGGCCGAGTATCTGGCCGCGAACGAGATGGTGCGCAACGTGCGCTATCCCGGGCTGAGCTCGCATCCTGACCATGCGGTTGCAACGGGAATCCTCGAGCATGGCTTTGGCCCGGCAGTTGAGTTTGACCTTATCGAGCGTAGCGCGGGAGAGTTGTTCGACGCTTTGCCGGGGGAGTTTCGCACATCGTTCGCCGGCGGCGCAACGACGCGTCTTTCGGCGCCACGTGGCAAGCAGGGGGACACCATCCGCCTCTTCGCCGGCACCGACGATCCCCTGACGGTAGCCGCCGCCCTCGATAACGCCCTCCGGCAGTAGCTAATTTGGGACGGGGCTTTTTTAGCTACCCAATGTCAGTTTTTGGCTATGAGTTAAGAATGCTCTGGATGGGTAGCTAAAAAAGCCCCGTCCCAAATTAGCTACTCTTTGATGGTGTCGATCAGGTCGTTGGCCCTTGCGGCTATGACCTGGTTTATGTCGGCCTGCAGCTCCTCGTAGGCCGCTATGGCTCGCTCGCCGGCGGGGGTGAGGGTGGATCCGCGGGCGCCGTCGCGCTCGATGAGTTTGCATCCCAGCTGCCCTTCGGCCTCGTTTACAATGCGCCAGGCCTTGGAATATGCCATGCCCATGCTCTTTGCGGCACGGTTGATTGAGTGTTCGCGGGCGATACCCTGCAGCAGTAAGACGCAGCCGTGGCCGAACACGCCCGGCAGATCCTTGTCGCACGACCGAATGACCAGTCGCGCCGTCGTCTTGTACTCCATACGCTCCACGTCTCTCCGCTAAAGTGTTTGCTGGGCAAACGCAAAGCCTGCGTCAAACCCTCGTGTGCTCTTCTTAAATCATGCATTGTAGCAGTCAAAGTGCGTTAAGATACTTCCCCAGTATTGGGCGCCCAAGGTTGGGCTGGGTCCTACGAGGCCTGCAGCCGACCGGTCGCATGGAAAAAGGAGAAACATGGCTACGTTCTTTCCCGGTGAGTCCCACACGTTTTCGGAGTATCTGCTGGTCCCTGGTTACTCGTCCTCGCAGTGCATCCCCAACAACGTCTCTCTTAAGACGCCGCTGACCCGCTTTAAGCGCGGCGAGAAGCCGGCAATCACCCTGAACATCCCCATGGTTTCCGCCATCATGCAGTCCGTCTCGGGCGTCGACATGGGTGTCGCGCTCGCTACCGAGGGTGGCCTGTCCTTCATTTACGGTTCCCAGACCCCCGAGTCCGAGGCCGCCATGGTCAAGGCCGTCAAGGATCACAAGGCCGGCTTCGTTCAGTCCGATTCCACGCTGACCCCCGACATGACCATGGAGCAGGTCATCGAGCTCAAGGAGAAGACCGGTCACTCCACCATGCCGGTCACCGACGACGGCACTCCCAAGGGCAAACTCCTGGGTATCGTCACCAGCCGTGACTATCGCCCCAGCCGCGATGACCACCAAAAGAAGGTCTCCGAGTTCATGACCCCGCGTGAGCAGCTCATCGTGGGCGACAAGAACATCAGCCTCAAGGTTGCCAACGACGTCATCTGGGACAACAAGCTCAACGCCCTGCCCATCGTCGACGACAACGATCACCTTATGGGCATTGTCTTCCGCAAGGACTACGACAGCCACAAGACCAACCCCAACGAGCTGCTCGACGGCGACAAGCGCTACATGGTCGGCGCCGGCATCAACACCCGCGACTATGCCGAGCGCGTGCCGCTGCTCATCGAGGCCGGCGCCGATGTCCTGTGCATCGACTCTTCCGAGGGCTTCAGCGAGTGGCAGAAGCGCACCATCGAGTGGATCCGCGCCAACTACGGCGAGGACGTCAAGGTCGGTGCCGGCAACGTCGTTGACGCCGAGGGCTTCCGCTTTTTGGCCGACTGCGGTGCCGACTTTATCAAGGTGGGTATCGGCGGCGGTTCCATCTGCATCACCCGTGAGACCAAGGGTATCGGCCGTGGCCAGGCCACCGCGCTGATCGACGTCTGCCGCGCTCGCGACGAGTACTACGAGGAGACCGGCGTCTACGTGCCCGTGTGCTCCGACGGCGGTATCGTCTACGACTACCACATGACGCTCGCCCTTGCCATGGGTGCCGACTTTATGATGCTGGGCCGCTACTTTGCCCGCTTTGACGAGAGCCCGACCGAGCGCGTCAACGTCAACGGTCAGTACATGAAGGAGTACTGGGGCGAGGGTTCTGCGCGTGCCCGCAACTGGCAGCGCTACGACCTGGGCGGCGCCGCGAAGCTCAGCTTCGTCGAGGGCGTCGACTCCTACGTTCCCTACGCCGGCTCCCTTAAGGACGGCGTGGGCGGCACGCTCTACAAGATCAAGTCCACGATGTGCAACTGCGGTGCCCTCTCGATCCCCGAGCTCCAGAAAAAGGCACGCCTGACCCTGGTGAGCTCGACCTCGATCGTCGAAGGCGGCGCCCACGACGTAGTCGTCAAGGATTCGCAGCAGTCTGTGTCTTATCGATAGGATAAGAGCCGCACATAAAGGTTGAGTTCCAACCACGTTATTAAGATAAAGCGAGATGCCTGCAAGTCGTAGGCATCTCGCTTGTCGTATTTGCTATCATCAGTCAAGTTAACCTTAGGGTCGGTCGGCTTGGCTTTGTTCGCTACAAGTTCCGCACGCAAAGAAGAGCACTTAATGTGCTCTTCGTCTTGCGCAGGACTGTCCGCAGTAGCGAATAAAGCCAAGCCGACTGACCCCAGCTAAGATTAAAGGAGCTGATATGTGCGATTGCACAGATCATAAGGACGAGATCCCTGCCTACGACGCGCAGGCCATTGAGTCCAAGTGGATGAAGGCCTGGGAGGACTCCAACCTCTTTGCCGTCGACACCGATGCCAGCAAGCCCAAGAAGTATGTGCTCGAGATGTTCCCGTATCCTTCGGGCGACCTGCACATGGGCCACGCGCGCAACTATACCATCGGCGATGCCATGGCCCGTCAGGCCCGCATGCGCGGCTTTGACGTGCTGCATCCCATTGGCTTTGACGCCTTTGGCCTGCCCGCCGAGAACGCCGCCATCAAGCACAACACGCAGGCTGCCGCCTGGACGTATAAGAACATGGACCAGGCGCTCGCCACGATGAAGCGCATGGGCTTCTCCTACGATCTGGATCGCATGGTCAAGACCTGCAGCCCCGACTACTACCGCTGGGGTCAGTGGATCTTTGAGAAGATGTGGGAAAAGGGCCTGGTCTACCGCAAGAAGAACCCGGTCAACTGGTGCCCCAACTGTAAGACCGTTCTGGCCAACGAGCAGGTTACCGAGGGCAAGTGCTGGCGCTGCGGCACCGAGCCCGAGAAGCGCGACCTTGAGCAGTGGTACTACAAGATTACCGAGTACTCCCAGGAGCTGCTCGACGATCTGGAGAAGCTCCCCGGCTGGCCCGAGCGCGTTAAGCAGATGCAGGCCAACTGGATCGGCCGCTCCGAGGGCGCCGAGGTCGACTTTACCCTGTGTGATGCCAACGGCGATCCCATCGAGGGCGACGAGGGCAAGATCACCGTCTTCACCACGCGTGCCGACACGCTCTTTGGCGTCTCCTTCTTTGTCCTGGCTCCCGAGTACGCTCGTCTGCACGAGCTCGTCGAGGGCACGGAGTACGAGGAGGCCGTGACCAAGATCGTCGAGGACTCCAAGCATATCTCTGCTGTCGAGCGTGCCCAGGGCACCCTCGAGAAGCACGGTGCCTTTACGGGCCGCTACGTGGTTAACCCCGTCAACGGCGAGAAGGTTCCCGTGTGGGTTGCCGACTATGTCGTTGCCGATTACGGCACCGGCGCCGTCATGGCCGTTCCCTGCGGCGACCAGCGCGACTTTGAGTTTGCCCGCAAGTACGACCTCCCGATCGTCCCGATCATCCTGGACGATGACGACCGCGCTGCCGTCGAGGCCAGTGGCGAGACCATCGATACCTTCCATGCCGAGACCGTCGACTGGGATTGCGCCCACGCTGCCGAGGGCACGCTCGTCCAGTCCGGCAAGTACACCGGCATGCGCGGCGGTAAGCACTCCGAGGGCGAGGCTGCCATCGTGGCCGACCTCGAGGCCATGGGCTGCGGTCGTCGCAAGGTCGAGTTCCGCCTGCGCGACTGGCTCATCAGCCGTCAGCGCTATTGGGGCAACCCCATCCCGGCCATCCATTGCGAGCACTGCGGCATTGTGCCCGTGCCCGAGGACCAGCTGCCGGTGACGCTGCCCGAGAACCTGGACCTGGGCGCCGGCGAGACCCTCGCCGAGTGCAAGGACTTCTACGAGACCACCTGCCCGGTCTGCGGCCGCCCGGCCAAGCGCGAGACCGATACCATGGACACCTTCACCTGCTCCAGTTGGTATTACCTGCGCTATACCGACCCGCACAACACCGAGCTGCCCTTCTCCCGCGAGGCGGCAGACCGTTGGATGCCCGTCGATAACTACATCGGCGGCATCGAGCACGCCATTTTGCACCTGCTCTACAGCCGCTTCTTTACCAAGGCACTGCGCGACCTGGGTCTGCTGAGCGTTGACGAGCCCTTTACCAACCTGCTGTGCCAGGGCATGGTTAAGGACGAGAACGGCGACACCATGTCCAAGTCCAAGGGCAACGTCGTGCCTCCGAGCTCGGTTATCGAGCCCTACGGCGCCGACACCATGCGTTTGGCGATCCTGTTTATCGCCCCGCCCGAGAAGGACTTTGACTGGGATCCCAAGGCCGTCGAGGGCGCCAACCGCTTTATCAAGCGCGCCTGGCGTATCGTGTGGCAGCTTGTCCAGTCGGGTGATGCCAACGTTGCCTTCGACAAGTCCGTGCTCGACGAGACCGCGATGAAGCTCTATCGCGAGCGTCACCGCACCATCGCCAAGTGCACCGAGGACTTCGATCGCGGCCAGTTTAACACCGCGATCTCGGCCGTCATGGAGCTCGTCAACGCAGCGAGCGCCTACCTCAACGCCACCGAGGGCGCATCGCGCGACAAGGCACTGTGCTACGGCGTGGCCAAGGACATCGTGAGCGTCCTTGCCCCCATCTGCCCGTTCTGGGCCGACGAGCTGTGGCACGAGGCACTCGGCTGCGAGGGCAACGCCTACACCGCCGCCTGGCCCGAGTTTGATCTGGCCGAGTCCATCGAGGACACGGTGCAGATCGTCGTCCAGGTGCTCGGTAAGGTCCGCGGCCGCATCGATGTGGCCCGCGATGCCTCCAACGAGGAGATGCAGGCTGCCGCCGAGGCCGCTGTTGCCAAGTGGCTCGAGGGCAAGACGGTCGTCAAGGCCATCTGCGTGCCCGGCAAGCTGGTCAACCTGGTGGTTAAGTAAACCTCGCGCATATAGTTGATGCACAATAGACGAGGGACGATCCGGCTGGGTCGTCCCTCTTTTTGGATATGGATACTTGCGACTACACCCAATTATCCATTTCTTGTGGAGAACCTGTGCTCACGCTGACCTGCGGGTTTGTGTTGTGGTTGCACGTTTTCGCAGGTATTGGTATAGTTTGCTTGATAATGAAGTTGTAATTGAAAGAAGTGGGGTTTCGGCTCCGCTTCTTTTTTGTATGGATGGAGGTGCCGCAATGGTCAAGACCAAGACCGAGCAGGCAATCATCGACGCGCTCGAGGCCGTCGCACCCCAGCACGATGTCGATATTGTCGACGTTGAGCTCGTGGGTGCTACCAAGGCCCCCTGCGTGCGTGTGCGTATCGAGGGTGCCGAGGGTCAGAGCCTGTCGCTCAACGACGTCACGGCCAACACCAAGTGGGTCGGCGACGTGATTGAGGAGCTCGACCCCATCTCTTCGAGCTATACGCTCGAGGTGTCGAGCCCGGGTATGGCGCGCCCGCTGCGCCGTCCGCGTGACTTTGCCCGCTTTGTGGGCGAGGACTGCGAGCTTTCCTCCACCGCCACCGAGGGCCGTCGCAAGTACTCCGGCAAGATTGCCGCCGCGACCGAGACCAACGTAACCCTCGAGCTCGAGGACGGCGAGTCTGTCACCCTCGATTATTCCGATGTTAAAAAGTGCAAGTTGAAGCCCGTCTATGACTTCAAGCCCGCGAAGGAAGGAAACTAACATGGCAGCATCCGACATGATGTCCGCCCTGATGGAGCTTTGCCAGGAGAAGCACATCGACCAGCTCTACCTGATCGACCGCCTGGAGCAGTCGCTCGCCAAGAGCTATGCCGAGATCCTGCATCTTGAGTGGGGCGCCAAGGTGACCATCGACCGCACCACCGGCAAGATCTATGTCTACCGCCTGGAGCCGATCGACGATTCCATGGACGAGGAGGGCAACTTCACCGAGTTCGAGGAGATCGACGTCACCCCCAAGAACACCAGCCGCATCGCCGCCCAGCACGCCAAGGCCGAGATCAACGCCATCGTGCGCAACTCCGCCCGCGAGCAGATCTACGAGGAGTTCTCCGGCCGTATCGGCGACCTCATCAGCGGTACCGTACTGCAGTCCACACCCGACTTTACGATCGTCAAGATCCGCGAAGGCGTCGAGGCCGAGCTTCCGCACTTTGATCAGCGCCGCTACGAGAACGAGCGCAACGAGCGCCCCATGGGCGAGCGCTATCTGCACAACCAGCACATCAAGGCCGTGATCATTGACGTTCGCGACCCCAACTCCACGCTTCCGCCGGTTCGCGGCGAGCACAGCCGTCCGCCGATCGTTATCTCGCGTACCCACCCCGAGCTTATGCGTCGTCTGTTTGAGCAGGAGGTGCCCGAGATCTACGAGGGCACCGTCCAGATCAAGTCGATCGCCCGCGAGCCCGGCCAGCGCTCCAAGGTCGCCGTCCACTCGCTCGATGACCGCCTGGATCCCGTGGGCGCCTGCGTCGGTCCCAAGGGCAGCCGTGTGCGCGCCGTCGTGGGTGAGCTGCGCGGTGAGCGCGTCGACGTCATCCTGTGGGATGCCGATCCGGCCGTCTACGTCGCCAACGCCCTGTCGCCTGCCAAGGTCACTCGCGTCCTTATCGACGAGGAGAAGGCCTATGCCGGCGTCATCGTGCCCGACGACCAGCTTTCGCTCGCCATCGGCAAGGAGGGCCAGAACGCCCGCCTGGCCGCACGCCTGACCGGCTGGCACATCGACATTAAGTCCGAGACCCTTGCCGCCGACATCCTCAAGAACGTTCCCGTTCACGAGGAGCCTGCCGCCGACCTGATCGGTGACGAGGAGGATGACGACGCCCGTCGCTGCGAGTACGTGTCCGAGGACGGCATCCAGTGCCGCAACCAGGCCCGTCCCGGTTCCCGTTTCTGCGGTGTCCACGACACCGACGCCTTCGATGATGCGGAGGACCTGATCTAGCGCGCGGTTGCGCTGGACAGGTTCCGGCGCACATCCCACGCTCGTTCAGTCTCTAGGCACCCAAGGTGCCAGAAAGGGTAGGTGAAGTCATATGGCAAAAGTCCGTGTGTCCACCCTGGCCAAAGAGTTCGGCATGACCTCCAAGGAACTGATGGGTCACCTCGCCGAAATGAAGATTCCCGCTAAGTCTGCTTCCTCCGCCCTGGAGGACGCTTATGTTGCCATGGTCCGCAAGCAGCTTGCCTCGGTGATCGAGGCCCGCGCCCAGGAAGTCGAGGCCGCCAAGCAGGCCGAGGAGGAGGCTGCCGCCGCCGAGGAGGCAGCGCGTGCCGCCGAGGCCGAGCGCGAGCGCATCGCCGCCGAGAAGGCACGCGAGGAGGAGCGCCGCCAGTTTGCCGCCGCCCAGGCCGCCGAGGAGGCAGCCCGTGCCGAGGCCGAGGCCAAGAAGAAGGCCGAGCAGGAGCGCCTTGCCCGCGAAAAGGAGGAGGCTGCTCGCGAGGCCCAGCGCCGCGCCGTTCCCGCTTCCGACTCCGGTTCGCGCTTCCGTTCGCTGCTCGATCAGATCGCCGCACAGGAGACCGTGCTCAAGGAGAAGAAGGACGCCGAGGACAAGGCCAAGGCCGAGCGCGGCAACCGTCGCGGCGGCAACAGCGATCGTCGTGGCGGCCGTCGCAACGACCGCAACGCCTCCGAGAACCGCCCGCACAGCCATCGCACCAACGCCAGCAACAATGTCGCTGCCGGCATGGATTTTCCCAACCCCGATAAGCAGGGCAAGGGCAAGAAGCGCAAGGGTGGTCACAACAGCGAAGAGGACCACTACAGCCGCATGGCGCGCGAGGCCGAGGAGTACAGCCGCGAGAAGGTTCTCGAGGAGGCCCGTGCCGCCGTCGAGGAGGCCTCTCGCGAGTCCACCGGTCGCCGCAAGAAGCGCAAGGAGAAGCGCGAGCGCGAGGCCGCTAGGGCTCAGGAGGAGCGCAAGATTGAGGAGGCGCTGGCCCAGGGCGTGAACCCCGAGGAGCTCGACGCCATCAAGGTCTCCCAGGGCGTTACCGTCCAGGAGCTTGCCGAGGCGCTCGACGTTCCGGCCAACGACATCATCAAGCGCCTGTTCCTGCTGGGCACGCCGCTCACCATGACGCAGTCCATGTCCGACGACCTTGTCGAGCTCGTTGCCGACGACTTGGGCCGTCAGATCAGGATCATCACCCCCGAGGAGGAGAACACCTTCTCGTTCTACGACGATCCCGCCGACCTTAAGCCCCGCGCCCCGGTCGTCACCGTCATGGGTCACGTCGACCACGGCAAGACGAGCCTGCTCGACGCCATCCGCCACACCGGCGTCGCTGCCGGCGAGGCTGGCGGCATTACCCAGGCCATCGGCGCATCGCAGGTCATGATCAACGACCGCAAGATCACCTTCATCGATACTCCGGGCCACGCTACCTTTACGGCCATGCGTGCCCGTGGCGCCAAGGTGACCGACATCGTCATCCTGATCGTCGCCGCCGACGACGGCGTCATGCCCCAGACGGTCGAGTCGATCAACCACGCCAAGGCCGCCGGCGTTCCCATCGTCGTCGCCGTCAACAAGATCGATAAGCCCGGCGCCAACCCCGACCGCGTGCGCCAGGAACTCACCGAGTACGGCGTCATCCCCGAGGAGTGGGGCGGACAGAACATGTTCGTCAACATCTCGGCCAAGCAGAAGATCGGTATCGACGACCTTCTGGAGACCGTGCTGCTCCAGGCTGACGTGCTCGAGCTCAAGGCCAACCCCGATACCTTCGCCTCGGGCAACGTCCTCGAGGCCAAGCTCGACAAGGGCCGCGGCTCGGTCGCTACCGTGCTCGTGACCCGCGGTACCCTGCACGTGGGCGATACGCTGGTCGCCGGCCTTACCTATGGCCGCGTTCGCGCCATGCTCGACCCCAAGGGCCGCGCCGTCACCGAGGCCGGTCCCTCCGACGCCGTCGAGATCTTGGGCCTGCAGTCCGTTCCCAACGCCGGCGACGAGTTCCGCGTGTTCGAGGACGAGCGCGAGGCGCGCGCCCTGGCCGATGAGCGCTCGCTCAAGGCCCGCATCGAGGAGCAGAGCCGCGTGAAGCACGTCACGCTCGAGAACCTCTTCGAGACCATCGCCGACGCCGAGGTCAAGGAGCTCAACCTGATCATCAAGGCCGACGTCCAGGGCTCCATCGAGGCACTTCAGGACTCGCTCGACAAGATGGATCAGTCCGAGGTCCGCATCAACACGATCCACTCCGCGGTCGGTGCCATCAACGAGACCGACGTCGTCCTGGCCGACGCCTCTAACGCCATCATCATTGGCTTTGGCGTGCGTCCCGACGGTAAGGCCCGCTCCGCTGCCGAGCGCGAGGGCGTCGAGATCCGTTGCTACGACGTTATCTACAAGTGCCTCGAGGAGCTCGACGCTGCCCGTATCGGCATGCTCAAGCCCACCGAGGTCGAGGTCTCCACGGGTACCGCGACCGTCCTGGACACCTTTAAGGTGCCCAAAGTCGGTATCGCCGCCGGTGTCCGCGTCGAGGAGGGCGAGATCGCCGCGACCGATTCCGTGCGCCTGGTGCGCGACGGCATCGTTGTCTTTAACGGTAAGATCGCCTCGATGCGCCACTACAAGGACGAGGCCAAGAGCCTCAAGAGCGGTTCCGAGGGCGGCATTGGCCTGGAGAACTTCCAGGACATCAAGCCCGGCGACCAGATCGAGGGTTACCGTATCGACCAGGTTGCCCGTACCGAGTAGGGGGTAGCGCTATGAAGCAAACGCAGGCAACCCGCCGTCTGGGCGAGCAGCTTCGCGAGAAGCTCGGTTATATCCTTCTCTTTGAGGTTTCCGATCCGCGTCTCGACCTGGTCACCCTGACCGCGGTCGAGGTCGCGGTGGACCGTTCGTTCGCGCGCGTGTACGTGTCGTGCGATTCGAGCCGCTACGATGAGGTCATGGAGGCGCTCGCCAGCGCCAAGGGTCGCATTCGCAGCCTGTTGGCTCGCTCGCTCGACTGGCGCGTCACGCCCGAGCTCGATTTTCGCATCGATCGCTCGACCGATGAGGCCGAGCGCATTACGCGTGCGCTGGAGAATGTCCCGGCCACGCTGGCGATCGAAAAGGACGAGGACGGCTATCCCATAGCGGATGCCGCCCAGGAGGCAGCTTTAGATGACTAATTCCGCCGACCTCGTCTCGTGCGAGTCTGCAGATATTAAACGACGCATCCTCGAGCTTATCGAGGGTGCGTCCTCCATTGCGATCTCGGGTCATACCTCTCCCGACGGCGATGCCCTGGGCTCCGTGTTGGGCCTGGGTCTCTCGCTCATGAAGGCGTTCCCCGACAAGGACATCGCGCTGCTGCTCGCAGACGACGATCCCGTTCCGCGTATTTACCGCTTTATGGAAGGCGCCGATCGTCTGGTGCCGGCTTCGAGCTTTACGGGCGATCCCGACCTGTTTATCTCGGTGGATGTGCCGGTTGTCGAGCGTCTGAACAACTCGGCCGACGTGCTCCGCCGCTCCAAACATGTGGTGTGCTTTGACCACCATCCGGCGCGCGAGGAGTTTGCCGAGGTAAGCCTGAGGCGTGTCGATGCTGCGGCGTGCGCCATGATCATCGACCGCTTTTTGGATGATTGCGGCGTTGTCGTTCGCGATCGCATCGCCACCTGCCTGCTCTGTGGCCTGGTTACCGATACCGGTCGTTTTCAGTATCAGAATGCCGATGCCGCCGCGTTCCATGCGGCTTCGCGCCTGGTGGCGCACGGTGCCGACCCGGCGCGTGTCGCGCTCGAGGTCTATCAGAGCATGCGCGTCGAGTTCCTGCACCTCAAGTCAATCGTTATGGGCCGCATCAAGACGGTCGCGCACGGGCGCGTGGCGTATAGCTACGCGTACGAAAGCGACCTTAAGGAATGTGGCGTCACCTCGGATGAGTGCGACGGCTTGGTCGATGTGGTGCGCTCGGTGATGGGTGTCGAGGTCTGCCTGTTCCTTAAGGGCATCGAGGGCGATACCAAGGTGCGCGGAAACCTGCGCTCCAAGGGCGACATGGATGTCTCCGAGATTGCGGCCAACTTTGGCGGAGGCGGACATCACGCTGCCGCCGGCTTTACCAATAACGGAACGATTTTCGAGACGCTCACCGCGGCACTTCCCATGCTGGCCGAGCTGGTGGGGGAGGATCCCGCTTCGGTGACCGTCGAGCTTTAACTTTTTGGATGGTACATGGCTCGTCGTACGCCTTCTCAATTGAATATGCTGCTCGCCGTCGATAAACCGGTGGGCTGCACGTCCCACGACGTGGTATCGCGGTGCCGGCGCGCCCTCCATGAGCGGCGCGTCGGTCATGCCGGCACGCTCGACCCCATGGCGTCGGGTGTCATGGTGGTGGGCGTGGGCCAGGCTACGCGTCTGCTGGGCATGCTTACCCTCGATACCAAAAGTTACGTCGCCGATATCTCGTTTGGCGCCGAGACCAATACCGACGATGCGGAAGGCGAGGCCGTCCGTACGGTTGCCATTGCACCTGATCTGCGCGATCCGGCCTATGCCCGTGAGCGCTTGAGCGCCATGCTGGGCCCTCAGATGCAGGTCCCGCCGGCGTTTTCGGCTATTTCGGTCAACGGCATGCGCGCCTATAAGTCTGCACGTGAGGGCAATGCCGTTGAGTTGCCTGCGCGCCCGGTCGAGGTATATTCTGCCGACCTGATCGCCGTGAGTGGCGAGGGCGATTCCTGCATTTGGACCGTTGCCTTCTCGGTGAGCAAGGGCACCTATATCCGTGCGCTCGCTCGCGACCTGGGTCGTGCCTGCGATAGCGCCGCGCATATTTCTGCGCTGCGCCGTACCGCTTCTGGCATTGTCTCCATCGGTGCCTGCCATGCGGTCGAGGAGCTTTCTGCCGAGTCCGCTGCCGGCTTTGCCTTGGACCCCATTGCGGCCCTCGGCGCCATGCGTGTCGACTTGCCGGGCAATCTTGCGGAAGATCTGCTGTGCGGACGTCGTATTCCTATTGATCGCGCGCTTGCCGGCTTCGATGTGTCGAAGGCACCGTTTGCGCTGGTGCTCGATGGCGGACTTAAGGCTTTGGCTCGTATCGAGGATGGTCGCTTTGTGATGGAGCACGTCTTTCCGCAGGCGATCGGCGGTGTTCGATGATGCTGGACCCTCACGAGCTCGCGCGCACATTTTTTGTGGGCGTGGCGGCGGAGGCCCGCATCGTTTTGGCTGATGCTTTTGGTGACTGCGAGTCTATGGGTGCCGCCTCGATTGCCATCGGCGTGTTCGATGGCGTGCATAGGGGACATCGTGAGCTGATCGACGCGGTCATTCGCGATGCGCGCGTCCGCGGCTGCAAAGCGGTTGTCGTAACGTTTGACCCTGATCCAGATGTTGTGGTGAGCCCTGCGCCCGCTCAAAAATTGATGACGACGGCCGACCGCCTGCATGCCCTGGCTCAGACTGGGGTCGATGCCGTGGTGGCTGTTCCCTTTACGCCTGCGGTAGCGTCGCTCGATCACGTGGGCTTCCTTGAGCTGTTGGCGCATGTTGTCGACATTCGCTCCATTCGCGTTGGCAGCGATTTTAGGCTGGGCCGCGGCGGTGCCTCGGGCGTTGCTGAGATGCAGGCATGGGGCGCTGAGCGCGGTGTTGATGTGTATGGGCACAATTTACTGTGCGAGGCCGGCGAGGCTATCTGTGCCACCCGCATTCGACGTGAGCTGAGCTTGGGCCACGTTGAGCTGGCAGCCGATCTACTCGGCCGTCCCTATATGGTGCGCGGCGGCGTGATTCGCGGTCGCCACGAGGGCTCCGATATGGGATTTCCGACGGCAAACCTGCTGGTGCCAAACGGAATCCAGCTGCCTGCCGATGGCGTCTACGAGGGCCTTGTGCTGGTCGACGATACCGTGTGGCCCGCTGCCGTCAACGTGGGCCTGCCGCCGACGTATGCCGACGATGCCGCCTCGGCGCATCTCGAGGCCAACTTGATCGGGTATGCGGGCGACCTGTATGGACGTTCGGTTTCGTTGGCGTTTATGCGTTGGCTGCGTCCTTCGCGCGTGTTTGATTCGCTGGACGAGCTTATCGCGACCGTCGAGGGTAATATTGACGATATCCGTCATAACTTGGGTGAGCAGGGGGTGGGCATCCGTGATTAGCGATGAGGAGAAAGACCAGGTGCGCGCTGCGTCCGACCTGGTTGCCATCGTGCAGGAAACGGTTGAGCTCAAGCCCCGCGGCCATGAGTTTTGGGGTTGCTGCCCCTTCCATGGCGAAAAGACCCCATCGTTTCACATTATCCCCGCTACGCAGGTGTGGCACTGCTTTGGCTGCGGCGAGGGCGGCGACGTCTTCACCTACATCATGAGGCGCGAGAACCTGAGCTTTCCCGAGTCGATTCGCTACCTGGCCGATCGTGCCGGCATTGAGCTGCACGATACCGGCGCGCAGCGCGATCGCGGCACCAAGCGCGCCCGCATCTATGACCTGTGCGCCGAGACGGCCCAGTTCTATCACACCATGCTCATGCGCGGTAAGGACAGCCGTCCGCGTGAGTACTTTGCCAGCCGCGGTATGGGTGGCGACGTCTGCCGTCGCTACTGCCTGGGCTTTGCGCCGGGTCGCAATATGTTGGTGGCCCATCTGTCGCAGAAGGGCTTTACCCCGCAGGAGATGATCGACGCCAACGTGGCCGTGAGCCGTGGGCGCGGACAGCTTGCCGATCGTTTTTACGACCGCGTGATGTTTCCCATCTTTGACGAACAGGGTCATAACATCGCCTTTGGCGGTCGTATTATGGGCGACGGCCAACCCAAGTACCTCAACACCGCCGAGACGAGCGTGTTTTATAAAAAGAGAAACCTCTACGGCTTTAACTGGGCCAAGGAGTTTATCGTCGCGCAGGATACCGCCATCGTGGTGGAGGGATATACCGATTGCATCGCCTGCTGGGAGGCGGGGATCAAAAACGTCGTCGCCACGCTGGGCACGGCGCTGACGGAACATCACGTAAAGACGCTCACCCGTTTTGCCAAGCGCATCGTGTATATGTTCGATGGTGACGCC
This sequence comes from Collinsella sp. SGI.184, assembly GCF_050313415.1. NCBI lineage: Bacteria > Bacillati > Actinomycetota > Coriobacteriia > Coriobacteriales > Coriobacteriaceae > Collinsella > Collinsella sp. SGI.184. The sequence goes on from NZ_JBNPLJ010000001.1 coordinate 43,582, forward strand.
GCCGGTCAAAAGGCCGCGCGCCGCGCGATTCAGTTTATCGAGCAGGATTCGATGGACCTGCGCTGCGTGGTGCTTCCCAACGGTAACGACCCTATGGAGTTCGTCACGGCGCATGGTGGCGAGGCACTGCAGGCGCGTATCGACGCCGCCGAGCCCCTCATGGACTTTGTGTACCGCTCACTGCAGGAGTCGAGCGACATTACCACGCCGGGCGGTCGCGCCAAGGCGCTCGAGGATGCGCTGACGCTCATCTATCCGCTGCGCGATAGCTACATGATCGATACGTACTTTATCCAGATCGCCGACCTTCTGGGCCTGGATTTGGAGACGGTACGCTCGAGCTCGGGCCGTGTGTTTCGCGATGTCGCCAAACGCGAGGACGCCGAGCGTCGTCGCGAGCAGAACTACGAGCGCCAGCGGGCACAGGCCGAGCGCGCAGGAGGCGCGGGCGGTCGGGCGTCCGGTCCGCAGGGGGCATCTCGCGGCGCCTGGGCGTCGGGGACGACGCCGCCGGTATCCACACCGGTCGAGGAGGAACCGTACGACTATGTGCCGCTCGAGGCCTACGGGGCCGCGCCGGTCGAGGTCGTCGACGATATGCCGCCGATCGATGTGCCTGCTGGCATGGACGCGGCGCCCGCGGGGTCTGCTTCGAGCGCTTCCGTTCCGGCGACGCCGATCGTGCTGACCGATCTGGAGCGGAAGTCTCTGGCGGGGGAGCGCGAGCTGTTGACGATGCTCACCAGCTACCCCGACCTATTCCGCGCGTACACCGATCGCATCTGCTCGATTGAGTGGGTAGACCCCCGTCACGAGTCCATCGCGTGGGCCGTGCTCGCGACGCCGCCGGGCACCGACCCCGCGGCGTGCATGGACGCCGCGCGCGCGGTGTGTCCCGAGGCGGCTTCGCTTGTCAGCGCCGGGCGCATCTCGGCGACGAGCAAGCACCCCACCGAGACGAACATCGTCTTTATGCTCGATACGCTTGAGCTTTACACCATCAAGCGCCGTATGCGGGCTGCCCAGGCCAAGCTGCGCCAGGACCGGTCGCTCGACGATGACGCGCGCCGTGCATTGACCATGCAGGCCGCGCAGGATTCTTTGCGCCAGCGCGAGCTCCAGAAGTCGATTGGCGGCGTGGCCGATCCGTTCCGGTTGATTGGTTTGGAGGCCGCGGGTCCCGATCAGGCCTAGATGTTGTGGTCAATCGGCATGTTATCTGCTATATCCAGTCTGAATTTTGGGTATAGACGTGTAAGTGTGTGCTAAAGTAATGTGTCCTGTGGACTACGAAGGGAGAATCTGTGCCAAATAAGACTGAGAGCACGGGTACTGGGCTGGAATCCTACGTTGCTAAGCTCATGGGCAACGGCTCAAACAGGACTTCGGTAACCGAGGACGAGATCCAGGTCGTCCTGAAGGATATCGATGTTTCTGACGAGCAGCTCAACGCGGTCTATTCCGCGCTGCGCAACAGCGGCATCCAGATTATCTCCGCGAGCGGAAACGACGACGCCCCCATGGACGTCGACGATGACGATAACGATACCGACGATTTCGATGACGACGAGGAGCACGATTCCGGCTCGCTCGACGATCATGAGCTTAAGATGGCCCGTCAGGCCGATGCCGAGATGGGTTCTTGCAAGAGCAAAAAGAAGCGCACCGTCCGCACGTCCCGTTCGCGTTCTCGCGTGCGTGGCATCGATGCCTCCACGGTGATGCTGACCGGTGACCCGGTTCGTATGTACCTTAAGGAGATCGGCAAGGTCGACCTGCTGACTGCCTCCGAAGAGGTCGATCTGGCCATGAAGATCGAGGCCGGTCTCGAGGCCACCGAGAAGCTCGAGGCCGCCGAGGCGGGCGAGATCGAGCTCACTCGCGCCGAGATGCGTCGTCTGACTCGTATCGAGAACGTGGGCCTCGAGGCCAAGCAGGCGCTCATCAGCGCCAACCTCCGTCTGGTCGTCTCCATCGCCAAGCGCTACGTCGGTCGCGGCATGCTGTTCCTGGATCTGATCCAGGAGGGCAACCTCGGTCTGATCCGCGCCGTCGAGAAGTTCGACTACCAGAAGGGCTTCAAGTTCTCCACGTACGCCACGTGGTGGATCCGTCAGGCCATCACGCGCGCTATCGCCGACCAGGCCCGTACCATCCGTATTCCCGTGCACATGGTCGAGACCATCAACAAGCTTGTCCGCGTGCAGCGCCAGCTCCTCCAGGATCTGGGTCGCGACCCGACCCCCGAGGAGATCGGTGCCGAGATGGACATGAGTGCCGACCGCGTCCGCGAGATCCAGAAGATCTCGCAGGAGCCCGTGTCGCTCGAGACTCCTATCGGCGAGGAAGAGGATTCCCAGCTGGGAGACTTTATCGAGGACTCCCAGGCCATCGTTCCGCCCGATGCCGCCAGCTTCTCCATGCTGCAGGAGCAGCTCACCCAGGTGCTCGACTCGCTTGCCGATCGTGAGCGCAAGGTTATTGAGCTGCGCTTTGGACTTGTCGACGGACATCCCCGCACGCTCGAGGAAGTCGGCCGCGAGTTTGGTGTCACGCGCGAGCGCATCCGCCAGATCGAGTCCAAGACCCTGGCCAAGCTCCGCCACCCCAGCCGCTCCAGCAAGCTCAAAGACTATATCGAAAGCTAGTCAAGCAAGAAGCGCCCTCAAGCACATCCGCTTGAGGGCGCTTTCATGTAACAAGGGCCGGCAGTTAAGGCACGGGTAGTCTTTTTGGGACGGGGCTTTTTTAGCTGCCCTATCTCAATGCGCGGCTCAAGCTTTAAAGGCCCCAGATTGGGTAGCTAAAAAAGCCCCGTCCCAAAAAGACTACCCTGGGCGTCTGGTTGATTAGTCGTTGGGGACGTTCTTGAATGACTAGTCGTTTAAGAACGTCCCCAACGACTGGGTCGGAAAATTTCTCAAAAAAGTTCTTGCCCTGAGCTGATTCGTCCGTATAATAAACTTCGTTGCTTGAGAGCATGCGCCTATTCCTCGGTAGCTCAATGGTAGAGCACGCGGCTGTTAACCGCGCTGTTGTAGGTTCGAGTCCTACCCGGGGAGCCAGAATTTCTCAGCCCAATCTGCTGGGCTTTAAATTCCTCGGTAGCTCAATGGTAGAGCACGCGGCTGTTAACCGCGCTGTTGTAGGTTCGAGTCCTACCCGGGGAGCCAGATTGTAAAACCCGTCGCTTTTGCGGCGGGTTTTTTCATACCGCGATTGCTTAACGCAAACGTTGCCATATCAACATTTCGTGTCGAGGATGTAATCCCGCGACCCACCACCTCAACATGGCGCGGTCGTTGTAGAATATTGCAATGATTGCTCCCACGACATGGTGCCGCGAGCACCAGATAAGGAGATTCTTGTGTCTGAGACCATTAACGGCAGCCTGAGCGTCTCGAACGACGTTATTGCCGATATTGCCGGTTATGCCGCGATGACGTGCTATGGCGTCGTCGGTATGGCCGAGCAGCTCCAGGGCGCCGAGAGCGTGCGCCTGCTTGCCGGTCAGCGCCTCCGCAAGGGCGTGCTTGTCTCCGCCGACGAGAACGGCCTTACGGTCGACCTTCACGTCGTGCTCGAGAACGGCGTCAACATGAAGTCCGTCTGCCACAATCTTTCGAGCTCCGTTGCCTTCACCCTGCAGGAGATCGCCCAGATCGATCCCGCCAGCCTTAAGATCGGCATTCACATCGACGCGCTCAAGAGCCGTCTGAACTAGCATCCGAAAACGGAGATTCAAATACTCATGATTGTAAAGACCATTCGCACCTGTTTTCCGATCGCTGCGGCTGCCGTTTCCGACAAGGCCGAGGAGATCAATAAACTCAACGTCTTTCCCGTGCCCGACGGCGACACCGGCACCAACATGTCGCTCACGCTCGCCTCGGTGACCAAGGAGCTTTCCGCCCTTCCCGCCGATGCCGATATGGAGGCCATCGCCGGCGCCATCACCCACGGCTCCCTCATGGGCGCCCGCGGCAACTCCGGCGTTATCACCTCGCAGATCCTGCGCGGCGTGGCCGAGGGTCTCGTCTCTGCCGATGAGCCCATCACGTCTGCCGACATCGCGCATGCTTTCCGTCGCGCCGTCAAGGTCGCCTTCCAGGCCGTCCGCAAGCCCATCGAGGGCACGATTCTTACGGTCCTGCGCGACGTCTCGACCAAGGCCGACGAGTGCGAGAAGAAGAAGTTCTCGGCCGAGGACGCGCTCGACGCCATCGTCGTCGAGGCCTACCAGTCTGTGGCTCGCACGCCCGACCTGCTGCCCGTTCTGAAGGAGAACGGCGTGGTCGACTCCGGCGCCTTTGGCTTCGCCATCTTCCTGGAAAACTTCGTTGCCGCTGCTCTGGGCCGCAGCACCGTTGTCGAGGATTTCTCCACCACGTTTGATTCCGCTGGCTCTGCCCGCGATGCGGCCCTCGGTCGCGTCGAGATCGAGGCCAACGACGACTGGGAGGGCTCGGAGTTCCGCTACTGCAACGAGTTCCTCTTTAAGGCCGACGCCCCGTTTGACGAGGACGAGTGCCTTAAGTTCCTGGGTTCCATGGGCGACTGCGAGCTGCTCGTGGGCGCCTACCCCGACTACAAGATTCACGTGCACTCCAACACCCCCAACCTGGTGCTCGAGCACATGCTGCAGCTTGGCCAGATCTACGAGGTCTTTATCCACAACATGGAGATGGAGGCCCACGACCGTACCGCTAAGATCCACGAGGACCAGCAAAAGGCCGCCGAGCCCGCCAAGGCCCTGGGTTTTGTCGCCGTTGCCGCCGGTTCCGGTGAGGCCGACATCCTCAAGTCCCTCGGCGTCGACGTTGTCGTTTCGGGTGGCCAGACCATGAACCCCTCGACCGCCGACCTGCTGGGCGCGGTGGACCAGGTCAACGCGACTTCGGTCATCATCCTGCCCAATAACGGCAATATCCGTATGGCTGCCGAGGCTGCTGCTTCTGCCTGCACCGACAAAAAGGTCGCCGTGGTTCCCACCAAGACCGTTCCGCAGGCGTTCTCCGCTCTGTTCGCGGTGCTGCCCGATTCCGAGCTCGAGGACGCCGTCGCCGCCATGGTCGATGCCATCAGCGAGGTTCGCGATGGCGAGGTCACCCGTGCCGTGCGCGATTCCAGCGCCTCTGACGGCTCTCCGATTCACTCCGGTGACGTCATGGGTATCATTGCCGGCTCCATCGACGTGGTCGGCTCCGATGTGAAGCAGGTCACGCTCGACTGCATCAACCGCATGCAGGAGGAAGAGGAGGGCGACGCGCTGACGATTCTGGCCGGCGAGGAGCTGTCCGATGAGGCCTTCCAGGAGATCGTCGACGCCATCGAGGAGGCTCAGCCCGACCTGGAGATTGACGCCCATCGTGGCGAGCAGCCGCTCTATCCCGTGATCTTCTCGATCGAGTAGGCATCTGCCCATGTCCGAGCTGTGCTCCGTGCCGCGCGTCTCGGAGCGCTTTGCCCAGAGCAATGCGCTCGACGAGGATATCGCGCGACTCAAATATGTTTCGGGTAAACGTGAGGAGGCCCTTCGCCGTCTGGGAATTAGGACGGTGGGGGACCTCCTTCTCCATATCCCTCATCGATATCTGGACTTTACACGCTCCTGGTCCATCGAGATGGCGCCTATCGGTACGGTTTGCACGATCGTCGCCACGGTCGATCGTATCGTTCAAAAGCAGCCCCGCCCGCGTATGCAGGTTACCGAGGTCTCGCTTGTGGACGAGACGGGCGTGCTGCAAGTCGCTTTTTTCCGCCAGCCCTGGATTGCCCAGCAGCTCAAGCAGGGCGACCGCCTGGCCGTGATGGGTAAGGTCGAATTTGCCTACGGCTTTAAGCAGATGGCCTCGCCGCATTTCGAAAAGCTCGAGGACGGGCGTGCCGCGGGTACCATCCTTCCGGTTCACTATGTGAGCGACGGTGTGAGCCAGGCTTGGATGCGCCGTATCGTGAGCGGCGCGCTCGAGATTGTCGGCAATCCCTTCGACCCGATTCCCGCGCCCCTGCGCGCCAAGCGCCGCCTTATGAGCAGCGCCCGTGCGCTGCGTTCGATTCACTTTCCCTCGAGTATGGCCGAGCGCGATATCGCGCGCGCACGGCTTGCCTATGAAGAATGCCTCTATCTTCAGCTGGCGCTTCGTCTGCGCAACGACGGCGGTATGGTCGAGGTGGTTCCCTACACCCATACCGCGGGTGGTCATTTGACGGCGCTTAGGCGGGCCCTGCCGTTTTCGCTGAGCGACGAGCAGGAGGCCGCGTTCCAAGACATCCTGCATGACATGTGCGATGGCGACCACGTGATGAACCGCTTGCTGCTGGGCGATGTCGGTACCGGCAAGACCGCCGTCGCCGCCTGCGCGCTGGCAGTCGCGGCCGATTCGGGTACCCAGTCCTGCGTCATGGCACCCACGGGCGTGCTGGCGCGTCAATATGCCGATAAGACCGGTCCTTTGCTCTCGCAGGCCGGTATGTCCTGGGCGCTCCTGACGGGTGCTACCCCGGCCGCCGAGCGCGAGCGCATCCATGCACAGCTGCAGTCTGGTGAGCTCGATGTGCTCTTTGGTACCCATGCGGTCCTTTCGGATAACGTAACGTTTAAACATCTTTCACTCGTCGTTATCGACGAACAGCACCGGTTTGGCGTGGGGCAGCGCAATGCCCTGCGTGCCAAAGGCCCAGGTGCGGACTTGCTCGTTATGACGGCCACGCCTATTCCGCGCACACTGGCGCTTTCGGTCTATGGCGACCTGGACACGTCCATCATTCGTCATCGCCCCGTTCCCGGGGCCGGCGTCTCGACGCGCGTGCTCACCGAGTCGAGCCGCGACCTGGCCTACGGTGCCATTCGCGAGGCGCATGCCCAAGGACAGCAGGCTTACGTTATCTGCCCGCTTGTGGAGCCGAGTGACTCCGCGGACGAGTTGGAAGACGTTCCCGGCATTGCTCGCGACGATGAAGGTCGCGTGACGGTGCCCGTGCCGTTGCACGACACCGCGACCGAGCTCGACCGCCTGCGTCTGGCATTGCCGGGGCTTTCCGTCGAGCGTCTTCACGGCCGCATGCCGGCGGGGGAGAAGGACCGCGTGATCGACGCCTTTAAGCGCGGCGAGATCGACGTGCTCGTCTCGACTACGGTGGTCGAGGTGGGCGTCGACGTGCCCAACGCCACCGTCATGGTTATCGAGAACGGCGAGCGCTTTGGCCTGGCGGCCCTGCATCAGCTTAGAGGCCGCGTGGGCCGCGGCAGCGTGTCGGGCACGTGCCTGGTCATGACGCATTCCAAGGGCAATGGCGGTGTGTCTGCTGCGCAAGACCGCCTGCGGGCGCTCGAAAAAACCTCTGACGGTTTTGCGCTTGCGCAGATGGACCTGCGTTTGCGCCACGAGGGCGAAATCTTGGGTTATCGCCAACATGGCGGTGTGACCCTGCGTTTTGTGGATCTGGACGCCGACGAGGATCTTATCGAATGGGCCCATTTGGACGCGGTCGAGCTCTTGCGGTATGCTTGCAACCTTGACTCCGTGGCGACGCGTCCCTTGCGCGATGCGGTCGCCACGCGTTATCGACATATCTTCAAGGAGGTCAGCGGAGGATGAGAATCATCGGCGGTGAATGGCGCGGCCGCAAGATCGAAGAGCCGCGTGGGCGCGATGTCACCCGTCCCACGACCGACCGCGTGCGCGAGGCATGTGCGTCCATGGTCATGTCGGCATTCGATTTCGATCTGGACGAGGTCCGCGTGCTGGATGCCTTTGGCGGCTCCGGTGCCCTGGGAATCGAGATGCTCTCGCGCGGCGCTCGCTCGCTCATCACGTTCGAGATCGATCGCAATGCCGCCCGACTGATCACTAAGAATATCGAGTCGCTGTGTCGCGACCGCTCGCGTTGGCGCGTCGTTACCGGCGATGTGTTGGCGAGCGCCTCGCGCGGCCGTGTTCCGGGCGGCCCCTTTGATCTGGTCCTGCTCGATCCACCCTATGCCTTTGGCGCCGAGCCGGTCGAGGAGCTGCTGCGCAATCTTGCCCAGCAGGGCTTGCTGGCACCAGGGGCCTTTGTCCTGTTTGAGCATGCCGCAAGCGACGCGGGCGCTCATCCGGCTGGTTTTGAGACCGTGCGAGAGAAACGCTACGGCATTACCTCGGTTGACTTGCTGCGCTGGGTGGCCGCGGACGAGTGCGACCATGCTAATGACAGCGATATTGACGTGGACGTGCCTTTGGAGGATACCCATGAATGACACTATCAACCGCGTGATCGTTCCGGGTACGTTTGACCCCATCACGTTTGGTCACATCGATGTAATCCGCCGCGCCCGCCGCATTTTTCCCAGCGTGATTGTCGCCGTGGCGGAGTCGCAGGGCAAAAACGGCGTGGGCACCACCTTTATGCTCGATGAGCGCGTGGCGTTGGCCCGCGAGGCCCTGGGCGATATTGACGGTGTCGAGGTACTGCCCTTTACCGGCCTGTTGGTCGATTTTGCCCGTGAGCAGGGTGCGGGTGCTGTGGTCAAGGGCCTGCGCGCCATGACCGACTTTGAGTACGAGCTGCAGCAGGCGGACCTCAACTATCGCCTGGACAACGAGCTTGAGTCCATTTTTGTCATGAGTGCGCCGCAGTACGGCTATATCTCGAGCTCGGTGGTTCGTCAGATCGCATCGCTCGGAAGCGATGTGTCGACGTTTGTGCCGCCCAATGTGGTCGAAGCGCTTAAACATCGCTTTTCGTGACGTTTCATATTGCCTGATGGCATGTGGTAAACTAACACGATGACATGTTACCTATGAAAGGAGACCGGATGCCGGGCGAGAATTTTCCTGGCGACAGGATCGTGAGCCTTGTCGAGGAGCTCGAGGGGCTCATCGAAGAGGCTAAGACGCCGTTCGGCAAGAATGCCCAGATGAAGGTTATCGATGCCGACGTCTTCTTTAACATCCTTGACGAGATCCGTATGAGCTATCCCGAGGAGTGGCAGAAGTCCCGTCGCATCCTCAAGGAGCGCGACGAGCTTATGGCTTCCGCCGCCGCTCAGGCCGATTCCATCATTGCCGATGCTCAGCAGCAGGCACTCACCATTGCCGGTGAGCAGGAGATCGTCCGCTTGGCGCAGCAGCAGGCCGACGATATCCGTGATCGTGCCCAGCAGTACGAGCGCGAGACGCGCTATGCGGCCGAGGATTATGCCGAGCAGGTCTTTACGCATCTCGAGGAGAACCTCAAGAGCCTGACCGGCACTGTTACCCGTTGCCGTCAGCAGCTCAACGAGGGTGCCGCCCAGCAGAACGGTCAGTGGTAATGGCTGAGTTCCCGAGCGTTACCGTCGATCTTTCCGAGCAGCTCGAGTTTCCCGGAGACTCGTATCCGCTGACCGGCAAGGTCGATGTCGCCACCTACACGGTGGGCGAGAAGGAGTACCAGCTGCAGGACGGCATTGCTTACGACGTGGTTTTTACCAATGCGGGCACCGGTGTTCTGCTCTCCGGCTTGGTTCGAGCGCACGCCACCGGCGAATGCGACCGCTGCCTTGAGCTCGCCTCGTTTGATATCGCCGGCGAGATCGAGGAGTTCTACCTCTTTGAGGAGCCCGAGGATCCCGAGGCCTACGAGGACGGTTACGAGCTTTTGGGCGAGGACCGCATTGTCGATCTGGGGGAGCCCATTAACGACGCCGTTGTCATGGACACGCCGTTTGTGGTGCTCTGCAAGCCCGATTGCCGCGGCCTGTGCCCCACCTGCGGCATCAATCTCAACGTCGAGCAATGCGATTGCGCCGCCCAGGCCGAGGCCGAATGGGCCGCTGCCACGGAAAATCCATTTGCAGCATTGAAGAATCTCAATCTTGATGAGTAAAAATGTGGTAGTATCGCTACTTGCGCGTAATCGCCACACTGGATAGTTCATAAGGAAGGTCACTATGCCCGTACCTAAACAAAAGCAGGGTCGTATCCGTACCCATACCCGTCGTTCCGCCAACATGAAGATTTCGGCTGCGGCTCAGTCCACGTGCCCCCGTTGCGGCGCTGTCAAGCTCCCGCACCACGTGTGCCCCAGCTGCGGTTTCTACAAGGACCGCGAGGTTATCGTTACCGAGTAACTGTATACTCTGGATACGATGCCGTTCCAACTGGAACCACAATGGCCGGCTCAATGAGTCGGCCATTTTTGTATAAGGAGCACTTGAAATGAGTAACGTTCGCGTTTGTGTAGACGTTGTGGGCGGAGACGAGAAGCCCCAAGTTGTCCTCGACGGTATTGAGGCCGCACTTGCCGCCGATCCCGATATCGAGGTCATTGCTGTTGGCCCCGCCGATATCGTCAACCCCTTTGCCGCGGCGCACGCGCGCGTGGAGGCTCTGGAGGCCCCCGATGTCATCGCCATGGACGACGATCCCATCCGCGCCGTGATGACCAAGCGTAAGTCTTCGATCGTGCTTGCCTGCCGTGCTATTAAGAAGGGCAACGCGGACGCGTTTTTCTCCGCGGGGTCGACCGGCGCCATGACGGCTGCCGCCACCGCCTACGTGACGCCGTTTAGATATTTGGTAGAGGGTAAGAAGCAGCCGGTGCGCCCATGCCTCACCAATGCGCTGCCCAACCGCGCCGGTGGCCTTACGGTACTGTGTGACATGGGGGCCAACCCCGATGTCGAGGTCGACGACATGGTCCGCTTTGCCCAGATGGGTGCAGCCTATGCCCGCGTGGTCCTGGGCATCGAACATCCGCGTGTGGGCCTGCTTGGCAACGGCACCGAGGACGAGAAGGGTTCTAACTTTACCAAGGCGTGCTTCCCGGCTATGAAAGCCGCGGTCCCCGGTTTTGTGGGCAACTGCGAGGGCACCGATCTTACGTCGGGCAATTTTGACGTTGTGGTCGCCGACGGCATGTCGGGCAATATTGCGCTCAAGGCAACCGAGGGCGCTGCCAAGTTTTTGCTGCAAGAGCTCAAGGGCGCCTTTATGTCTTCGCTCGGTACCAAGATCGCCGCGCTGCTCATCAAAAAGCAGATGCGCCAGATGAAAGCCAAGCTCTCGGGCGATGCCAAGGGCGGCGCGATCCTGCTGGGCCTTCGCGGCGTCGTTTTGATTGGCCATGGCGCCACGTCGGCCGAAGCCGTTAAGAACGGTACGCTCGCCGCGGCTCAGGCCGTTCGAGCCGGGCTTATCGAAAGCATTGCCAATTCCATGGAAGGTATCGTTTAGCAAGAGCTCCGTTACGTGGCTCAAGCTATGCATCGTGGGGTAGAATCGGAGCCGTGCTGCAATGCGGCTTCCGCCCGCGCGACACATTGTATTCCACGACTTATGAGAGGACGCGCTATGGATCGCTCCGAAATCTTTGACAAGATCGCCGAGGTCGCTGCCGACGTGCTGGGTGTTGACGTTGCCGAGATCAGTGATGAGACAACTTTTGACGACCTCGATGCCAATTCGCTCGAGCGCCTGCAGCTGGTGACGGCCATCGAGGACGAGTTTGACCTCGAGATCGATGACGAGACCCTGTTGTCGCTCACCTCCGTTGCCGACGCCGTCGACGCTATCGAAAACGCCAGGGAGGCCTAGGTCTTGGCTTTATCTCAACGACTCACGCGCGCTCAGGAAATCCTGGGCCATGAGTTTAATAACAAGGTGCTGCTACGCGCGGCGCTCACCCACCCCTCGGCAGTAGAGGGGCAGCCGGTCTCTGCCAGCTATGAGCGGCTTGAGTTTTTGGGTGACTCCATTCTGGGCGCCGTGGTTGCCCGTTCGCTCTTTGAGTCTTATCCCGAGTTCGATGAAGGCAAGCTCACGCGTCTGAAGGTATCGCTTGTTTCGGGTGCCACGCTGTCCGAGGTTTCGCACGAGCTGGGCATCGACGACATCATCATCTTTGGCGCCTCCGAGACCGGTACCGGCGCGCGCGGCCTTAACTCGGCGCTCGAGAACGTCTATGAGTCGCTCGTGGGTGCGTTGTACCTCGATGCCGGCTGGGATGCGGCGGCGGAGTTCATCCACCGCACGCTTAAGCCCCATTTGGCCTCCGAGCGTGCCGAGCACCCCGCGAACCCCAAGTCGTTCTTGCAGGAGTGCGTGCAGGCAGACGGTCACGAGCCCCCGGCATACAAGCTGGTAGGCTCCGAGGGCCCGGCACATGCGCCCACCTTTACCGCCGTGGTGCTTGTCGACGGTATCCGTCAGGGCCGCGGCACCGGCGCCTCTAAGAAAGAGGCCGAGGGAGCCGCTGCACTCGAGGCGCTCGACCGCATGGGTTACACCACCAACGGTGTGATTCTCAACAAGAAGCCCGTTTAAGCGAGGAACCGTGTATCTCAAGTCCCTTACGCTCAAAGGGTTCAAGTCGTTTGCCGACCGCGCCCATATGACGTTTGAGCCGGGCCTGACCGTCATCGTCGGTCCTAACGGCTCGGGAAAATCGAATATCTCCGATTCGATTCTGTGGGTACTGGGTGAGCAGAGCGCCAAGCAGCTGCGCGGCCAGGCCATGGAGGACGTCATCTTCTCGGGCTCGTCGGCGCGCAAGCCGGTGGGCGTTGCCGAGGTCACGCTGGTGCTCGATAACTCGGACCATGTGCTGCCTGTCGACTTTGATGAGGTTGCCATCACCCGCCGCATGTATCGTTCGGGCGAGAGCGAATACCTCATCAATTCGAGTCCGTGCCGCCTGATGGATATCCAGGACATTTTGCACGATTCGGGCTTGGGTAAGGATACGCATTCCATTATCAGCCAGGGCAAGCTCGATGCCATTTTGCAGAGCCGTCCCGAGGAGCGCCGCGTCCTTATCGAGGAGGCTGCCGGCATTTCCAAGCACAAGCGCCGCAAGGAGCGTGCGCTCAAAAAGATTAAGTCGATGGACGAGCACCTTACTCGTGCCCGCGACATCAATAAGGAGATTGCCCGTCAGCTGCGACCGTTGGAGCGTCAGGTCGATCGCGCGCGCAAGTACAAAGAGCTGTCGTCGCGCGCGAACGAGCTTACGCAGATGCTGGCCGTTGACGAGCTTCGTTCGCTGCAGTCGCAGTGGAACGATCTGGAGAGCCGTTCCAAAGAGGGTGCCGCCGAGCTGGAGCTTGCGCAGTACCGCTTGGGCGAAAAGGAGCGCGAGCTCGAGAAGCTCCAGGTGATGCTCGAGGAAAAGGGCCTGTTTGTGGGTGACTTGGGCGAGCAGCGCCGTCATATGCAAGATGTGGTCGGCCGTATTAACTCCGATATGCGCCTGCTCGAGGAAAAGGGCCACAATATGGTGTCGCGCCTGTCCGATATGCGCGGCCAGATTTCGAGCTCCGAGCATCAGCGTCGTCGCGTGGTCGAGGAGCTCGAGGATGCACGTGCCCAGCTAGAGGAAGTGACCGGTGCGCACATGCAGGCCCAGGACGACGTTGACGCCGCCGGCCCTGCCGCCGCCGAGCTCCACGAGCGCCGTGTTGCGCTCGACAATCAGATTTCGCAGCTTACGCGCGAGCAACGCGATGTGCAGCGCGTGGCCGACAAGGCTGCGCTCGAGCTTGCCAAGGTGAAAGACTCGTTGAGCAATGCCGAGGTCGAGGACAACATGTACGCCTCGCGCCTGGAGCAGATTGACGAGCAGCTCGAGGAGGTCACGGCCTCGCTCGAGAGCCGTCGCGACCGCGCCGAGGAGCTCGACGGCGCGCTCGATCAGGCTCGCCAAGCTCAGGCCGATGCGCGCCAGGCCACCGAGGTCGCCCGCGCGGCGTTGAAGGACTTGCGCGCCCGTGAGAGCGAGTCGCGCAACAAGCTGTCCGAGGTGCGCTCTGAGCTTGCGAGCCAAAAGAAGCTCGATGCCCGTATGGCCGATAGCTCGCCGTTGGTGAGCCGTCTGGTAGGGGCATTGGGCGATGACGTAACGGGCCGTCTGGGCGACGTGCTCGAGGCGCCGCGTGAGCTTGAGGGCCTGGTCGAGCAGCTGCTTGCCGGCGATATCGATGCCCTGTTGTTTGATGACGCCGCCACGCTTGAGCGTGCCGGTCGTGCGGCTTTGGACCAAAAGAAGGCCTCGGGCGAGGCACTGCTGGTGGCGCGTGGTGTGAGCGGCTCTGCTGCTGCCGAGGGTGCTGCCGGTTCGCGTCTGGTGGATCGCCTGTCCGTGCGTGCCGGTTATGGCCCGATTGTCGAGGCACTGCTCGGCGGCTATTACGTGGTCGATGACTTGCCTTGTGCGCTGGCGGCGCCAGTCGTTGACGGTGTGACCTATGTGACGCCCGATGGCGCTCGCGTGAGCTTTGGTGGCCTGGTGCGCGTGGGGCTCGATGCCGGCGAGGCCTCGGGTGCCCTGGAGCGGAAGCGCCGCATTCGCGAGCTCGAAGGCCTGGAGCCCGATTTGGCTGCCGTTTTTGAGCATGTGTCGAACCAGGTTATCGAGGCCAATGCGGCCGTCGAGGAGGCGCGTGCCGACGAGGGTGATGCCGCCGGCGAGATCGCCCGTCTTGAGGGCGAGCGCCGCTCGCTGCTCTCCGAGATTGGCCGCCTGGAGCAAAGCGCCAACAACGCCGAGGTCGAGCGTGCGCGCATCTCCAGGCGCCGCGAGCAGGCGGCCGAGGCCGTTCGCGCCGCGCGCCCGCGCGTTGACGAGCTCACCCGTTCGCGCGACGAGGCCCGTGCGCAGGCAAGCGACCTGGGTCTCCAGATTGCCGAAGCCAACGACGAGCTCGATCGCGTGCGCCGTGACGATTCCGAGGCAGCCGGTAAGCTCGCCGATGCCAAGGTGCGCCTGGCCCAGACGAGCGAGCGCCTGCGTTCGCTGAAGGGCCGCGTGCCCGATCTGGAGCATCGCCTGGAGGGCATTGACCGCCGTATCCGCGGAACACGTCAGGCTTCGCGCTCGCTCGAGCTGCTGCGCCTGCGTGTCGATCCCATGCACGAGCGCTATTCGGCCCTGCTGGAGCGTGCATCTGATTGGGCTGCGCGCCTGCGTGACCAGGCCTCACTCGAGGAGGCAGACTCGGCTTCGCTCAAGAAAACCATCGAGGATGCCAAGGCCGAGGTCTCCCGCGCCAAGGAGCGGGTCGATGCCGCCACGGCGACACAAAACGAGTTCAAGGTCGCGCGCGGCAAGCTCGAGGTGCAGGTAGAGGCGGCCATCAAGGCCATTACCGCCGATGGCACCACGGTGCTTGAGGAAGCGCTCATGCTTCCTGCTCCCACCGATCGCGACGCCGCCGAGCGCGAGCTCAACCAGCTCGTGCGCCAGATCAACAACCTGGGCCCTGTGAACCAGGTTGCCATGGAGGAGTACGAGCAGCTCAAGCGCCGCGCCGATTACATCGAGGAGCAGCTGGCCGATCTGGAGAGCGCGCGCAAGGCGCTCACCAAGATTACCGTGGCCATCGACCGCAAGATGCGTAAAGCCTTCCTGGTGACCTTCGAAAAGGTCGATGCGAACTTCCGCGAGATCTTCGCCATGCTGTTCCCGGGTGGCCAGGCACATCTGGAGATGACCGACCCCGAGCACCCGGCCGAGACGGGCATCGAGGTCGTGGCGCAGCCGCGCGGCAAGCGTATCACCAAGATGATGCTCATGTCGGGCGGCGAGAAGAGCCTGACGGCGCTTGCCCTGCTCTTTGCCGTGTATCGCACGCGTACGGTGCCGTTCTATGTGCTGGACGAGGTCGAGGCGGCGCTCGATGACGCCAACCTGTCCAAGCTCATCGGCGCGCTTGACGTGCTGCGTTCCGATACGCAGCTCTTGGTTATCTCGCATCAGCGCCGTACTATGGAGGACGCTGACGTCCTCTACGGCGTCTCGATGCAAGCTGACGGCGTCAGTCGCGTCGTCTCGCAAAAACTCGATCGCGAAACCGGAAAGGTCGTGAATGCATAATGGGATTCTTCGATGCTCTCTCGCGCGGACTTGAGCGCAGCCGCGAGGCCCTCAACGAGGTCTTTTACTTTGGCGGCGAGGTCGACGAGGATTTTTGGGAGGACCTAGAGGACACCCTCGTCATGGGTGACATGGGTGCCGAGGTCGCCATCCAGGTCTCCGACGACCTGCGCGATGCCGCGGCCAAGAAGAACCTCAAGACCGCCCCGCAACTCCGTCGGGCCCTGGCCGAGCAGCTCGAGCAGCATTTTGTACCCGTCGAGCGCGATCCGTTCGCCGACACGCCGAGCTGCGTGCTGTTCGTGGGCATCAACGGTGCCGGCAAGACCACTACGGTCGGCAAGATCGCGAGCGCCATGGCCGCCCGCGGCAAGAACGTCGTGATCGGCTCGGCCGATACCTTCCGCGCTGCCGCCATCGAACAGCTCGATGTGTGGGGCCAGCGCGCCGGCGTCCCCGTCATAAAGCGCGACCGCGGCTCAGACCCGGCAAGCGTTTGCTACGACGTGCTCGACGAGGCCGATAAGCGCGGCAGCGACCTGGTGCTCATCGACACCGCCGGTCGTCTTCACACGAGCCCCGAGCTCATGCGCGAGCTTGCCAAGGTGGTCAACGTGACGCGTAAGCGCGCCGCCAATATGGCCGCCGGCCCCATGCCCGTCTCGGTCGTCCTCGTGATCGATGCCGCGACGGGCCAAAACGGCCTGAACCAGGCGCTCGAGTTTAATGAGGCGCTGGGTCTGGACGGTATTATCATGACTAAGCTCGACGGCACGGCAAAGGGCGGTATCGCCATGGCCGTGGCCGAGAAGCTCAAGCTCCCGATCCTGCGCGTGGGCGTGGGCGAGCAGGTCGATGACCTGCAGGAGTTTAATGCCAAAGATTTCTGCCGCGCCCTGGTGGGCGAGTCCAACTAAGGAGTGACCAGTGTTTGATTCTCTGAGCGATCGCCTCAACGACACATTTGACCGCCTGCGCGGCAAGGGCAAGCTGACCGAGGCCGATATCACCTCGGCCATGCGCGACATTCGCATGGCGCTGCTCGAGGCCGACGTCAACTTTAAGGTCGTCAAGGAGTTTGTCGCCAAGACCAAGGAGCGCTGCATGACCGCCGAGGTCATGGAATCGCTGACGCCGGCGCAAAACGTCGTCAAGATCGTGCTCGACGAGCTCACCGAGATGCTCGGCTCCACCGAGAGCAAGCTCGTCTTTAGCAACCGCATTCCCAACGTCATTATGCTCGTGGGCCTGCAGGGATCCGGTAAGACCACGGCGGCTGTAAAGCTGGCATACCTGCTCAAGAAGCAGGGCCGCTCGCCGCTGCTCGCCGCGTGCGACGTCTACCGTCCCGCCGCTGCCGACCAGCTGGCTACGCTTGGCGGAGAGATCGGCGTGCCGGTCTTTCGCGGTGACGGCGAGCACCCGGTCGATATTGCCAAGGGCGCCATCCAGGAGGCCGTCGACCACCTGCGCGATGTGGTCATCGTCGATACCGCCGGTCGTCTGCAGATCGACGAGCAGATGATGCAGGAGGCCGTGGACATCAAGAAGGCCGTCAAGCCCGATCAGGTGCTGATGGTCGTCGATGCCATGACCGGCCAGGATATCGTCAACGTTGTCTCGACCTTCGCCGAGCGCACCGACTTTGACGGCGTGATCATCTCCAAGCTCGACGGCGATGCCCGTGGCGGCGGCGCGCTTTCGGTGCGCCAGGTGACCGGCAAGCCCATCAAGTTCGTGAGCATGGGCGAGAAGCCCGATTCGCTGGAGCCGTTCTATCCCGACCGCATGGCCAAGCGCATCTTGGGCATGGGCGATGTCGTCGGCATTATCGAGAAAGCCCAGGAGGCAGCCGATGCCGAGCAGCTCGAGGCTGCCGAGCGCATGCTGCGCGAGGGCTTTACCATGAACGACATGCTCGACCAGATGAAGGCCGTCAAGAAGATGGGCGGTATGAAGGGCATTCTGGGCATGCTTCCCGGCGGCCAGCGCGCGCTCAACCAGATGGGCGGCAACCTGGATGAGGGCATCTTCGACAAGAACGAGGCCATCATCATGTCGATGACCAAGGAGGAGCGCCTGCGTCCGTCCATCATCAACGGCCAGCGTCGCGCCCGCATCGCCAAGGGTGCCGGCGTGACCCCCACCGAGGTCAATAGCCTTATGAAGCAGTGGGGCGAGATGAACAAGATGATGGGCCGCATGCGCTCGATGGCCAACCAGGCGCAAGCCGGCGGCAAGAAGGGCAAGAAGGGTAAAAAAGGCAAAAAGATGCGCATGCCCAATATTCCCGGTCTGGATGCCATGGGCCTGGGCGGCATGGGCGGCCTGGGTGGCCTGGGTGGCATGGGAACAGGTGGTCCCAAGTCCGATATGGACCTGCTGCGCCAGATGGAAGCGCAGATGCGTAATAAAAAGTAACGACTGGTTGAGTCGAGTATGGCGAAGGCCGCCTGGATGGTACTCCAGGCGGCCTTCGCCGTTCGTTCGCAGGTTTTCACACGCGCGGAAGCGTGTTGACGTTGAGGTGCTTGCCACTAGTGGCAGCCGCAGCCCTCGTGCCCATCATGGTCGTGGTGGCCGTGGCAGCCGCAGGCCTCGCCATGCTCGTGGGCGTGCTCGTGGTCGTGCCCATGGCAGTCGCAGGTGGCCTCGCCGGTCTGCGCGAGCGTGCCGGCAATGAGGGCCTCGACGCAGGCGTCGCAGCTGCCCTGGGCGCCCGCATAGACCGTGATGCCCGCCTGGGTGAGCGCGTTGATGGCGCCGCCGCCGATACCGCCGCAGATGAGCGTATCGACGCCACCGTTGGCGAGCAGACCCGCTAGGGCGCCGTGACCAGTGCCGCCGGTGCCTACGACCTGCTCGTTGAGCACCTTGCCATCCTGGATGTCATAGATTTTGAACTGCTCGCTGCGGCCAAAGTGCATAAAGATGTTGCCGTTGTCGTACGTCGTTGCCACCCTCATGGTGCCGACCTCCTTTGCTGGCCATATGGCCGTCGTCGTAGGTGTAGGGGAGTATGCGATATTGCCGCCCTCGATACTAAGTGCTCGCCCGTTGACCAGCGCGTTTGCCACCTTGCGATGCGCGCGGCTGCAGATGGCCGCCACGGTGGCACGGGCGATGCCCATTTGCTGGGCGACGGCCTCCTGATTGAAGCCTTCCAGGTCGCAAAGCCGTAGGACTTCGAGCTCATCGACCGTCATGTCGATGGCGTCTCCGCTGGCAAGGCCGTCAGGGGTAAAGCCGCGATATTCGGGAATGATCCCAACGCGGCGCAATTTTTCGCGTCTTCCTGCCATACACTCTCCAAATCTGACATATGTCAACAATAGGATAGCGCGTATACGAAACCGCTCAAGCTATTTTTGGCATATGTCAAAAAAGCTAAAGGTGCAGCATTTACGAATGCGGTGCCGTACTGCCGTGCATTGCGTGTGCCGCCCCAAGTGTGCAATTCGATGCTGCGCGCCTGGGCTACAATAAAAATCGCTTATAGGCGACTGACAGGAGGGTCAATGAGCAAAGCTGATCAACAGTTTGTAGCCATGTGCCGCGATATTCTGGACCATGGCACCACTACCGAGGGCCAAAAGGTTCGTCCGGTGTGGGAGGACGGCACCCCTGCCTATACCATTAAAAACTTTGGCGTTACGGCACGCTACGACCTGCGTGAGGAGTTTCCGGCGCTTACCCTGCGTCGTACGGCCCTCAAATCTGCCATGGACGAGATTCTATGGATCTATCAAAAGAAGTCCAATAACGTGCATGACCTCAACAGCCATATTTGGGATGAGTGGGCCGACGAGACCGGTTCCATCGGAAAGGCCTATGGGTATCAGATTGGGCAGAAGAGCCATTATGCCGAGGGTGACTTTGACCAGATGGACCGCGTGCTGTACGACCTTAAGCACACGCCGTACAGCCGCCGCATCATGACCAATACGTACGTGTTTAGCGACCTGTCCGAGATGCACCTGTATCCGTGCGCCTACAGCGTGACCTATAACGTCACGCAGCGCCCGCAGGACGATAAGCCAACACTCAACATGATTCTCAACCAGCGCAGCCAGGACATTTTGGCCGCGAACAACTGGAATGTGTGCCAGTACGCCATTTTGCTGATGATGGTCGCGCAGTCGGTCGATATGATCGCTGGCGAGTTGCTGCATGTGATCGCCGATGCCCATATTTACGACCGTCATGTCGATATCGTCCGCGAGCTTATCGAGCGTCCGCAGTTTGCGGCTCCTAAGGTAACGCTCAACCCCGATGTGCATGATTTCTACGCGTTTACGACTGATGATCTGATCGTTGAGGGCTATGAGCACGGCCCGCAGGTCAAGAACATCCCCATTGCGGTGTAGGTGACGCGCATGACGTGTAAGCTTTCTGCCATTGTCGCCGTGTGCGATGACTGGGGCATTGGGTGCGAGGGTGACATGGTCGTGTCCAACCGTGCCGACATGCGCCATTTTGTGGCGTGCACCAAAGGTTGCCCGGTCATTATGGGACGCAAGACCCTGCTGAGTTTTCCCGGCGGGCGTCCGCTCAAGAACCGTCGCAACATTGTGCTCACACGCGACGAGGGCTTTGCCCCCGAGGGTGTCGACGTAGTGCATAGCGTTGACGAGGCCTTGGCCGCGGTTGCCGATGAGCCCGTTGCCTGGGTGATCGGTGGGGGCGATGTCTATCGGCAGTTTCTACCGTACTGCGTGGAGGCCGAGGTCACGCACAACCATTGCACCCATGCCGTGGACACGTATTTTCCCAATTTGGATGTCGATCCTGCGTGGGAAGTTGTGCGGCGCGACGGGGTTGCCACGATTGCCGCGGGCGAGGGTGACGAAGGCCTCGATTATGAGTTCGTGACATATCGTCGTGTTGATGCTTAAATCGTCTGGCGTGAACGGTATCACCGGGTTGATTGAATGCATGGGGCGGCGCTTAGCGTCGCCTCGTTTGGTATAGATGTGCTGTAAAGAAGGGTACGGGCTGGCTGCTATGACTGATGCCGTTGAGGTGCTGCGAATCGATTCCCTTAATGATGAGCGGCTCGACGCCTACGTGCGACTGACGGAGCGCGAGCTGCGCTGCGTGCTGGAGCCGCAAAAGGGCATCTTTATCGCCGAGAGCGCCAAGGTCATCGAGCGCGCGGTGCGTGCCGGATACGAGCCGGTGAGCTTTCTTTTGGGTGAGCGCTGGCTCGATCAGATGATGCCGCTGTTCGAGCGTCTGGTTGTACGCGAGGGCGCAGGTCCGGTTCCTGTGTTCGTGGCCTCCATGGAGCTCATGGAGCAGTTGACGGGCTTTAACGTGACGCGCGGTGCGCTCGCGGCGTTCCGTCGCCCGCGTCAGATTCCGGTTGATGAGTTCTTGGACGGCGTCGTCGAGGTGGCGGGTGAGCGCCCGGTGCGCGTGTGCGTGCTCGAGGGTATTGTCGACCATACTAATGTGGGTGCGATTTTCCGCTCGGCGGCAGCGTTGAATGTCGATGGCATTTTGGTAAGCCCCACTTGCTGTGACCCGCTGTACCGCCGCTCGGCCCGCGTGAGCATGGGCACGGTGTTCCAGGTGCCCTGGACGCGCATTGGCAGCGAGGCGCGCGTATGGCCGCATGATGGGCTGGCGGCGCTGCACGATGCCGGCTTTTCGTGTGCCGCCATGGCATTGACGGATGATTCGGTGTCGTTGGACGATCCCGCGTTGCGGGAGATTGACCGGTTGGCGATCTTTATGGGCACCGAGGGCGCCGGCCTGGGCGCCAAGACCATCGCGGGCTGTGACCGGGCTGTGCGTATTCCGATGGCGCACGGGGTCGATTCGCTCAACGTGGCCGCGGCGAGTGCTGTCGCTTTTTGGCAGTTGTGTCCGCACGTGAGCAACGAGTATCACTACCAGCCGGGACTGTATCACTAGGCAGATATTTTGCACCGGGCTCTGATTCCGTGTGTTTCGGTTGACGCCGGTCGGTGCTAAGCTGGTGTCGGCTTTGGTCATAAAATTGACGTTTTGTTGTTTGACGTGCGCTGGTGGGGAGGGCGTGTGGCTAAGAAATCTACGGCTATCGATGTAACACAGGGTGTTATTTGGCAGCAGTTGCTTTCGCTGTGCGTTCCCATCTTTTTTAGTTCGTTCTTTCAGCAGGCATACACGCTTATCGGTACCTATATCGTCGGTCAGTTTGGCGGCAAGCTCGCGCTGGGCGGCATCCAGGCCACGATGGTGCTCACGGAGCTCTGCATCGGTTTTTGCGTCGGTGTGGGTGCTGGATGTGCTGTTATTACGGGTCAGTATTTTGGCCAGCACGATGATGAGCGACTGAGTCGTTCGGTCCATACGGCCATGACGCTCGCTCTGGTGGGCGGTATCGTCGTCTCGATTCTGGGCATAGTGTTCGTTGAGCCCATGCTGGTGCTTATGAATACGCCGCATGAACTATTGGCCGAGGGTGTGGCCTATGCTCGTTGCTATTTTGCCGCCATGGTTGCGGCGCTGCTGCTCAATATGGGAACGGCACTGCTGCGCGCCGTGGGCGACACGCGTGGACCTGCCGTGATCATCGCTTCCGGCTGCCTCGTTAATGTGGTGCTGGATGTCATCTTCGTTGCCGTGCTGCATATGGAGGCTCTGGGCTGCGGCATCGCGGTGGCGCTGACCATTTGCTCCAACGCCACGATGATCGTGATTCGCATGATGCACGCACCGGGTGCGTGGCGGCTTTCACTCTCCAAACTCGGCATTGATCCTGGTATTTGCAAGAGCATGATCTCGTGTGGTCTGCCGCTTGGCTTTCAGTCTGCTGCGTATTCGATTTCCAACGTCTTGATTCAGGTGTCGGTCAACTCGTTTGGTGCCGATGTCACCACGGCCTGGGGTCTTTCGGGCCGCTTGGATGGCATTGTCTGGATGGTTACCGAGGCGCTTGGCGTGTCGATCACCACGTTTTCGGCACAGAACTTTGGCGCGCGCAACTACGAGCGCATGCGCAAGGGCTACCATACGTCGCTCGTGCTGTCGTTTATGCTCATTGGTGGCCTGTCTGCCGTGCTGCTGGTGTTCTCGGGTCCTCTGTCGCGTCTGTTTGTCGACGATGCTTCGATCTCGGCCTACACCACGACCATCATCCATTTTATTGCGCCGTTCTATGCGATTTTCTCGATTATCGAAAACGCGTCGGGCTCCATTCGCGGTGCCGGCGTGAGCTTGCAGCCCATGATTCTCACGATTTTCGGCACCGTCGTGCTCAGGGTGATCTGGGTGTTTGCGATCATGCCTTTCGATCCGTCGCTTGAGCTCCTGCTGCTGGTTTACCCCGTAACCTGGCTCATCACGGCCACGATGTTCACCATCTACCACCACAGCGGCAACTGGCTAGGCCGCGCCACTGCCTAATGATCCATATGAGACAGAGGAAAACGGATCATTGCTCTCCGTGGTGATGTCGATGGTTCGTTTTCCTCCGTCCCCTTTGGATCAATTAGTATTCGATGCCTTGGCGGGCTAGGAGGCCTTCGTCGAAGTAGTGTTTGACGGGGCGCATTTCGGTTACGAGGTCGGCAAGGTCGGCGAGGGGCAGCAAGCCGCGGCCAGTGAGCACGAGCTCCGTGGTGGTTGGTTTCATCGCGATCAACGCTTCGACATCTTCGCGCGTCACAAAGCCCCGTCTCATGGCTTCTCCCAGCTCATCCAAGATCAGCACGTCGACTTGGCTAATCTGCTCGCGCGCCAGCTCCATGATCTGTGCGGCACAGGCTTCGGGCGTGTCGCGGTCGGCTTGTACGATGCAAAGCCCCAATCGAGGAGCTGCGTCATGTTCGGCGCAGTGCAGCTTCTTGGCAAACTGAAGCATGAGCACGTTAAGTCCATAGCCCGTGGCGCGCAGCGCGAGCCCCAGCGCAGCCGTCGTCTTGCCCTTGCCGTCGCCCGTATAGATTTGAACCTTGCCGACTTCCAGTGATGCCATCTCTGTCCTTTCGTGCCCGGTGTCGGTTTATCGCCGGCCGGGTTGGGTATTCTAGTTAGCATTATCAACCCCAGTAGATGGAGTTCAAGCAGATGGAGATGGATGACAACAAACGTAGACGGAATATGATCCTCTACGTGCTCATCGCCTTCGTCGTCTACCTCGTGCTCTCGACCGTTCTGTTCCCCAACATCGGTCACACGCAGCAGATTACGAAGACCGATTACTCGACGTTTGTCAAAGCGCTCGACAAGAAGAGCGTCGATAAGGTCGAGTACAACACGGACGATTACTCGATTTATTACACTAAGAAGGGTGAGGACGAGAACATCGCCTACAAGACGACCGGTGTGCCGAATGATGCGGGCTTTACCGATCGCGTGCTTGAATCTGGCGCCTCGCTTGAGTCGGTCGTTCCCGATAAGAACTCGGGTCTGATGACTTACTACCTGCTCACCCTCATTCTTCCCATGGCGATTTTCTTCCTGATCGGCTGGTGGCTCAACCGCCGCATGAAGAAGGCCATGGGTGATGACGGCCCGTCGATGAACTTTGGCGGCGGCGGTTTTGGCGGCGGTGGACTGGGCAAGTCCGGCGCGCGCGTGATTGCCTCCAAGGACGTGGGCGTGACCTTTAAGGATGTCGCTGGCCAGGAAGAGGCCAAGGAGTCCCTCAAGGAGGTCGTCGACTTTCTGGAGAAGCCGCAGCGCTACGAGGAGATTGGCGCCAAGCTGCCGCGCGGTGCCCTCCTTGTCGGCCCTCCGGGTACCGGTAAAACCCTGCTTGCCAAGGCTGTGGCCGGCGAGGCGGGTGTGCCGTTCTTTAGTATTTCGGGCTCTGAGTTTGTTGAGATGTTCGTCGGCCGCGGCGCCGCCAAGGTTCGTGATCTGTTTAAGCAGGCCAAGGAAAAGGCCCCGTGCATCGTCTTTATCGATGAGATCGATACTATTGGCAAGAAGCGCGACGGCGGCGGCTTTAGTGGCAACGACGAGCGCGAGCAGACGCTCAACCAGCTGCTGACCGAGATGGACGGCTTCGATAACCACAAGGGTATCGTCGTCCTCGCTGCCACCAACCGTCCCGACAGCCTTGACCCGGCCCTGTTGCGCCCCGGTCGTTTTGATCGCCGCATCCCCGTTGAGCTGCCCGACCTGACCGGCCGTAAGAACATTCTTGAGCTGCATGCCAAGAGCGTGAAGACGCAGCCGCCGATCGATCTGACCGCGATTGCCCGCGCCACGCCCGGTGCCTCGGGCGCCGACCTGGCCAACATCATCAACGAGGGCGCCCTGCGTGCCGTCCGCGAGGGTCGCAAGCGCGCCACGCAGGACGACTTTGAGGAGTCGGTGGAGGTCGTCATCGCCGGCCAGCAGCGCAAGTCCACGGTGCTGTCCGACCACGAGAAGCAGGTCGTTTCTTATCACGAGATCGGTCATGCCATCGTTGCCGCTCGCCAGAAGGGCTCTGCGCCGGTCACGAAGATCACCATCGTGCCGCGCACGAGCGGTGCTCTGGGCTACACCATGCAGGTCGAGGAGGACGAGCGCTTCCTGACCACGCGCCAGGAGATCCTGGACAAGCTCGCCGTCTATTGCGGTGGCCGTGCAGCCGAGGAGCTCATCTTTGGCGAGATGACGACCGGCGCCGCCAACGATATCGAGCAGGCCACCAAGCTCGCCCGTAACATGGTGACGCGCTTTGGTATGTCCGATGAGTTTGGCATGATGGCGCTCGGTACCGTGCAGAACGCGTACCTTAACCAGGATACGTCGCTCACCTGCGCCCCCGGTACGGCCGAGCGCGTGGACGCGATTGTCGCCAAGCTGATCGAGGATGCGCACGACCGCGCCCTGCAGATCCTGAAGGAGAACAAGTTTAAGCTCCACGAGCTGGCTCGTTATCTGTACAAGAAGGAGACGATCACGGGCGAGGAGTTTATGAATCTCCTCACGCGTGAGAATCCGCTGATGCCAAAGCAGCAGTAATACTAGTTGCGCAGTGCTTTCGCCCCATTTGAGTGTCCACCTCAAATGGGGCGTTTTGCTTGGGAAGGGTTGTATATGAAGATCGTGGTAAGTGCCTGCTTGATGGGCGAGAGCTGCAAGTATAACGGGCTCGATAATTACCATCGCGAGCTGGTCGAGGCTTGTGAGCGCACGGGAACCGAGGTCCTGTTGGTATGCCCCGAGGTTTTTGGTGGCTTGCCCACACCGCGCAAGCCGTCCGAGATTGTGAACGGCGAGGTCCGTACCCGCGAGGGCGCCTCGGTCGATCGTGAGTTTCGCCTGGGTGCTGAGCGTGCACTCGACATGTGCGAGCAGGCGGGTGGGCCGGAAGAGATCGCCGCGTGCATCTTACAGGACCGTAGTCCCTCGTGCGGTGCAGGTCGCATCTACGATGGCACCTTTAGCGGCACGCTCACTGCGGGCAACGGTGTCTTCGTCGACCTGCTGCTGCGTCACGGGTACCGTGTGATTCCCGCAAGTGAATTTGACCCGAGCATGTTGGAATAGCAAAAGAATGGGGTAGCCATCATTTGAATGGCTACCCCATTTGCTGTCGAGATAAACTATTTCACCAATTAGAGATGGCGTTTGCCCAGATAAAACCTGACAAAATAAACCTGTCCCTTTTTGGTAGGTTAGGCGAGGAGGGTGTGGCCGTAGGCGTTGGCTGCCTTGATGGCGGCGGCGAACTTCTCGTCGGTGAAGGGCTCGGGGTTACCCTGCTTCCACTCGTTGGTGGCGTGCGCGTACTTGCACAGGGCAGGGATATCGGCCTCGGAAAGCCCGACCTGCTCAAGCGTCACGGGCAGGCCCATCTGCTTGTTAAAGGCGGCATAGCGCTCAAGGTTCTCGGTGTCGCCCGTGTAGGCGAACAGCACCAGCACGCCCAGGCTTACGACCTCGCCGTGCAGGTAGGTGCCCTCACGCGGAATGCTGCAAGTGGCGTTGTAGAACGCGTGTGCGACGCTCGAGTTGTAGTAGTAATCGTTCTGGTTGGTCAGGTTCGAGACATATCCCGTGTTGACCACGATGTCGAGCGCGATCTGCTTGACGGCCTCGCTCGACAGGTCCTGGCGCACGTCCTCAAGACCCTGGACGCCATAGGTAAACAGCGGCTCGGAGCAGGTGTGGGCGAGTGCCAGGCCAAGACCGGCGGTGTGCTCCAAATTTCC
Organism: Collinsella sp. SGI.184; assembly: GCF_050313415.1. Taxonomy (NCBI): domain Bacteria; kingdom Bacillati; phylum Actinomycetota; class Coriobacteriia; order Coriobacteriales; family Coriobacteriaceae; genus Collinsella; species Collinsella sp. SGI.184. Next base: position 70,563 of record NZ_JBNPLJ010000001.1, read on the forward strand.
GGCGCTTGTGGCGTACTCGACCTCGGGCTGCTTGGACAGGGCATCGCCTACGCCGGCCCAGAAGTACTCTGCCGGTGCCTCGGCGATGATCTTGGGGTTGATGAAGATGTGCGCCGGTCGGTTGGGGTACGAATAGCCCTCGAGCGAGCCGTCGTCGTTGTAGACAACGGCAATGGCGGTCGCGGCGGAGCAGTTGGAGCAGATCGTCGGGACCGTGAAGACGATCTTCTTGAGCTCGATAGCTGCGGTCTTCACGGTGTCGAGTGCCTTGCCGCCGCCGCAGGCGATAAGCACGTCGGCTTCCTGGCAGGCGGGGGAGTTTACGACCTTGGCGATATTGGCGCGTGTGCTGTTGGTGCCGTAGACGCGCGTCTCCAGAACCTCGACGCCGGTGCCTGCCAGCGCGGCTTCGATACCGGGAAGTGCTGCAGCCAGTGCTCGCTTGCCACCGATGATTGCGACCTTGGTCGCTCCGTATTCGGCCAGCGCGCCGGGCAACTCGTCGAAGCAGTCCTCGCCGACGGTATAGTCGCTCATTCCGATCGTGCGCATAGCAACCTTCTTTCGTTCGATAAAGTGCTTTCAGGTATTTTGCTCCTAGAGAAGGTCCACAGCCGCGAGAAATTTCGAACGTATAAAACCAGTGTTGAGGGTTTTTCGTCGGCGCGGAACGTGCTAGCATACTCCGCATAAGCGTTGATGGGGACGAGTAGTCGGCCGTCCGCATGCTACAGAGAGCGGGGAGCGCTGAGAACCCGTGCATGCGACCGATGAAAATCACCCCGGAGCTGCGGTCCCAACGGACGTGCCGCGCAGGCACGTCTTAGTAGATATCGCCGAGATGGTCGTCGATACAGGCCAGCCGAGTAACGGATGCGAGCGCGCGGCGACGCGGGCGAGGGCATCTAAGCTGGGTGGTTAAGCGAAGAGCTTTTACGGGCAGACTGCCTGTCTTGTGGCGCTTCGTCCCAGCTTGCAGGGACGGGCGCTTTTTTGGTGCCCAGAGGGCGTGCGCGCCCATGACAAGAAAGGGGTACCGTGGCAAACGAGTACAAGCAGACGATGAATCTGCCCAAGACCGGTTTTCCCATGCGTGCCGGTCTTTCCAAGTCCGAGCCCAAGCGACTCAAGGACTGGCAGGACAACAAGGTCTACGAGCAAGTTCTAAAGAAGAACAAGGGTCACAAGAAGTTCGTGCTGCACGACGGCCCTCCGTATGCCAACGGCCCGATCCACATCGGCCACGCCATGAACAAGATCTCTAAGGACATGATCAACCGTTACTGGATGATGCAGGGCTATGAGGTTCCCTATGTCCCCGGTTGGGACTGCCACGGTCAGCCGATTGAGCACAAGGTCGAGGAGAAGCTCGGCACCGAGAAGTTCAACCAGACCTCCACGGCTAAGATCCGCGAGCTTTGCAATAAGTTCGCTGTCGAGAACATCGAGCTGCAGAAGGCCGGCTTCCGTCGCCTGGGCGTGCTTGGCGACTGGGACAACCCGTATCTAACGCTCTATCACCAGCATGACGCCGCCGACATCGAGGTCTTCAAGGCCATGTTCGACAAGGGCATGATCTATCGCGGTCATAAGCCCGTCCACTGGTGCAAGCACTGCCACACCGCGCTGGCCGAGGCCGAGATCGAGTACTCCGACGAGACGAGCCCGTCCATCTTCGTGCGCTTTGAGATGACCACTAAGCCTGCCGGTCTCGAGAGCTTCGACGGCCCGGTTGACTTCATTATCTGGACGACCACGCCGTGGACCATCCCCTCCGACCAGGCCGTTTCCCTTAAGCCCGGCGCCGCCTATGTTGCCGTTGAGCACGATGGCCGTGCCGAGGTTATGCTCGAGGACCTGGCTCCCAAGTGCTGTGAGGAGTTTGGCTGGGAGTACACCCCGGTCATGGTCGACGGTAAGCCCTATGTGGTTCCCGCTGAGACCTTCCACCACATCCACTACAAGCAGCCGATCTTTGACGGTGTCGAGGGCGTGGCGCTGCTGGCCGATTACGTCGGCGTCGATGACGGTACCGGTATCGTCCACAACTCGCCCGGCCACGGCGTCGACGACTACTTCGCCTGCCTCAAGGAGGGCATCACCGATATCTGCATGCCGGTCGATGACGACGGTAAGTTCTACACCGGCGAGGAGTTTGGTACCGGTGGCCCCTTCAGCGGTATGGATACCGACGAGGCCAATCCGCACATCATCGAGTTCCTGCGCGAGCGCGGCACCCTGGTCCTCGAGAAGAAGATCACGCACAGCTATCCGCATTGCTGGCGCTGCAAGCACCCGGTGCTCTTCCGTGCTACCGACCAGTGGTTTGTCTCGATGGACAAGACCGGTTTGCGCGAGCAGGCTGGCAAAGAGATCCGCGAGAACGTCAAGTGGTATCCGGCTCACGCGGCCAACCGCATCGGTGCCATGGTCGAGCAGCGTCCCGACTGGTGCATCAGCCGTCAGCGCAACTGGGGCGTGCCTATCCCCAGCTACACCTGCGCCGACTGCGGCGAGAAGGTCATGAACGACGCCACGCTCGACGCCGTCATCAAGCTCTTCCACGAGAAGGGCTCCGACGCCTGGTTCACCGACGCTCCCGAGAGCTACCTGGGCGAGGCCTGCGTCTGCCCCAAGTGCGGCGGCCATCACCTCAAGGCCGATAAGGACATCCTCGACGTGTGGTGGGACTCCGGCGTGTCCTGGAAGGCCGTCTGCGAGTATCGCCCCGAGCTTGAGTACCCGGCGGATGTGTACCTCGAGGGCTCCGACCAGCACCGCGGCTGGTTCCAGAGCTCGTTGCTCACCTCGGTGGGTGCCAACGGCCACGCTCCGTACAAGGCGGTCGTCTCGCAGGGCTTCACGCTCGATGGCCAGGGCCGCAAGATGTCCAAGTCGCTCGGCAACGTCATCGACCCCAACAAGGTCTGCGACGAGATGGGTGCCGATATCATCCGCCTGTGGGTCGCCTCGGTCGATACCAGCTCCGACGTCTCCATCGACCACGAGATCCTTGCTCGTACGTCCGATGCCTACCGTCGTTTCCGCAACACGCTGCGCTTCCTGCTCTCCGAGCTCGAGGGTCAGTTTGAGCCCGAGACCGACGGCGTCGCCTTTGCCGACCTGCTGCCGCTCGACAAGCTCATGGTTGCCCGTCTGACCCAGGTCCAGGCCGAGGTCGACGACGCCTACGCCAGCTACGAGTTCCCGCGCGCCTACCGTGCGCTCTACGACTTTGTGGTTACCGAGCTTTCCAACGTGTACCTCGACGCCCTGAAGGACCGTCTGTACTGCGACAAGCCCGGCTCGCTCGAGCGCCGCAGCGCCCAAACCGTGCTGGCCGAGCTCTTCTCGATGCTCATGCGCGACCTGCAGCCGATCCTGTCCTACACGGTCGACGAGGCCATGGCCTATGCGCCCGCCGGCTGCGTCGATCACCAGAAGTACGCCGCGCTGCTCGATTGGTACAAGTCGCCCATCACGGTCGACGAGGCCAATGAGTTCGAGGGCGTGCTCGAGGCCTCGCTCGAGCTCCGTAGCGCTGTGACCAAGGCCCTTGAGGATGCCCGCTCCGCCGGCACCTTCACCAAGAGCCAGCAGGTCCGCGTCAAGGCGGTCGTTCCCGCCGAGATGTATGCGCTGCTGACCGGCGACAAGGCCGTCGATCTGGCCGAGTTCTACATCGTCTCCGATGTTGAGCTAACCCAGGGCGAGGAGCTTTCCGTTGCTATTGAGGCCGCCGAGGGCGAGTGCTGCGACCGTTGCTGGAACTATCGCACCACCGTCGGCGAGTACAACGGTCACGCGCATATCTGCAAGCGCTGCGCGAATGCCTTGTAGTTACGCGGTTTTACCAAACCGCGTAACAGGTTGACGCTGCAAACCCGCCAGAGCGGCAATCTGCCTTTCAGCTTCGGCGGCATGACCAGAAGGTCTATGCCGCCTTGCTTCTAGGCACCTTGCTCGCTCTGGCGGGTTTTCGCTATCGTTACCAAATACGCGACGTTTTCATTGCCGGACAATAGGTAGACGTTGGGTAGTCTTTTTGGGACGGGGCTTTTTTAGCTGCCCTACCTCAAATAAGGACTTAATCTTCGAAAGCGCTGGACTGGGCAGCTAAAAAAGCCCCGTCCCAAAAAGACTACCCGGTGAAGGGACAAGGGGACAGCCCCTTTGTCGCATTGGTGGATATGTCGTGCGTTCTGCGTATGGCAATATAAGATGGTTATTTGCGTTAAATGGAATTCGATTGTTTTGAGGGTAGGGGATTGATTTGGGTCGTGGTGCGGATATGACGCCGCCTTTGCGTTGGCGGTTAGGTGTTGCTGGTGGGGTGGCGCTCTTTGTGTTGCTTGTTGACCAGCTGACCAAGCTTGCGGTTCGTGCCGTGGGCGATACCCTGCATATGACTGTTATCCCCGGCGTGATTGATTTTGTGTTTGTCCGCAATATCGGAGCTGCCTTTAGCATGGGCGAGGGCCATGGCATAGCGTTTGCCGTGCTGGCGCTTGCGGCCATTGCCGCCATTGCCGTGTACTTGCTCCGTGCTCCTCAGCTCGCTCGCCTAGAGGTCGTGGGTATGGCCATGGTTGCGGGCGGCGCCATCGGCAACGCGATCGATCGCCTGGCCATGGGCTTTGTGACTGATTTTATTGCCACTACCTTCATTGATTTCCCCGTCTTTAACGTGGCCGATATCGGCATTACCGCCGGTGTCGTGCTGGCGCTCATCGGATACATGTTCTTGAGTCCCGCCGCTCGCGAGGTCGATGCGACCGCCGAGCTCAACGCCCGTGACGAGGCCCGCGCCAAACGTAAAGCTAAGCAGCGCGGGGAGCGTGCCCGCAAGATTCGCGAAAGGAATGAGCGCTAATGGCCGACATCCATATTCTCGTTGCCGACGGTTGCGCCGGTCAACGTCTCGACGCCTATCTGGGCGCCAACGATGGCTGTCCCACGCGCTCTGCCTGCGCGCATCTGATCGAGGGAGGCGCCGTTGCCGTCAACGGCGAGACCTGCCTATCTAAAAAGTATGCCGTACGCTCCGGTGACCGCATCTCGGTCGACCTGCCCGAGCCGCATGACCCGACCGACGTGATCCCCGAGGCCATCCCGCTCGACATTCGCTATGAGGACGACTATCTCATGGTGCTCTCCAAGCAGCGCGGCCTGGTGTGCCATCCTGCGCATGGTCATGAGAGCGGCACCCTTGCGAATGCCTTGGTCTATCACTGCGGCATCGACCATCTTGGCACCGTGCAGGGCGAGGACCGCCCCGGCATCGTGCATCGTCTGGATCGCGATACCTCGGGTCTTATGCTCGCGGCTAAAGACGACGACACCCAGCGTGCGCTTCAAAATCTCATCCGCACGCGCACGCTCGACCGTCGCTACATTACGCTCGTTCATGGGCACATTGCCATGGACGAGGGCACTATCAATACTGGTATCGCTCGCTCCACGCGCGACCGCGTGAAGATGGCGGTTTCCGATGACCCCTTTGCGCGCCAGGCCATCACGACCTTTAAGGTCCTTGAGCGCTTTGATTCCACGCGTTTCGACGACGGCTACACGCTTGTCGAGTGTCACCTGTTTACCGGCCGCACGCATCAGATTCGCGTTCACATGCGCCATATCAACCACGCCTGCGTGGGCGATCCACTCTATGGCAAGTGCGATGCTCGTGCCGATCAGGGTTTGACTAGGCAGTTCCTGCATTCCTGGCGTGTGGCGTTCGATCATCCCGTGACGGGGGAGCACATCGAGTGCCGTGACGAGCTGCCATGGGATCTTGCGGCGGTTCTGGATGATCTGGCCCCGCGTTCGCTCGGCCGCACTGCCGCTGGCAACGAAATCGTCCCTCAGCTCGGTTTGCTCGAGGCCTAGCCAGTATTAGGTGGTTTCTTGAACTCCGTAAGCCTGCGGTAAGATATACGGTTGTTTACGTCACGCGTTCCTGGGAGCCTGCATGCTCGCCTTTTTACAAACCAACACACCTATCGTGATCTTCAACCAGATTGTCGTCACGCTGCTTACGGTCTGTTTTCTGTACCAGGTGGTCTTCTTTGTCATCGGCGCTCTTCGTGGTGAGGTCGCGCCTCCCAAGGCCAAGAAGCTCCATCGTTATGCCTTCTTTATCGCGGCGCATAACGAGGAGGCCGTGATCGCCAACCTCGTGCGCTCCATTAAGGACCAAGATTATCCGTCCGAGCTTATCGAGGTCTTCGTGGTCGCCGATGCCTGCACCGACAACACGGCGCAGCTCGCGCGCGAGGCGGGCGCCGTCGTCTATGAGCGCAATGACTTGGCCCGTAAAGGCAAGAGCTGGGTCATGGATTATGGCTTCGACCGCATCCTTAACGAGTATCCCGATACGTTTGAAGGCTACTTTATCTTCGATGCCGATAACGTTATCGCCCGCGATTACGTGTCCAAGATGAACGATGCTTTTGACCAGGGCTTCCATGTTGTTACGAGCTATCGCAATTCCAAGAACTTTGGCAGCTCGTGGATCTCGGCAGCTAATGCCACGTGGTATCTGCGCGAGGCGCGCTTTCTCAACAATGCGCGCAACATCTGTAAGACGTCTTGCGCCGTTTCGGGTTCGGGCTACCTTATCTCCGCCAGCGTTATCGAGGGTATGCACGGCTGGCAGTTCCACACGCTGACCGAGGATATTCAGTTCACCACGTTCTGTGCCATTCACGGCATTCGCATTGGCTATGCGCCGGCGGAGTTCTTTGACGAACAGCCCGTGACGTTTAAGGCATCCTGGAAACAGCGTATGCGTTGGACCAAGGGCTTCTACCAGGTGTTCTTTACGTACGGTAAGCACCTGGTCAAATCGACCTTCCGCTATCATCGCTTTGCCGCCTACGACATGTTTATGACGATCGCACCGGGCATGCTGCTCTCTCTGATCTCGATGCTCGCTAATGCGACGTTCCTCATCGTGGGCGGCCTTTCGCACGGTTTCTTGGCTACCGAAGTCGAGATGCAGGCGTGTGCCGCTTCGCTCATTATGACCTTCGCTATGATGTATCAGACTTTCTTTATCCTGGCGCTGCTCACGACTATCTTTGAATACAAGCATATTCACTGCGCGCAAAAGTGGCGTCTGGTAACCAACCTGTTTACCTTCCCGATCTTTATGTTCAGCTATATCCCCATTACGGTGGCAGCGCTGTTCTTGAAGGTCGACTGGGTGCCGACGCAGCACGCCGTAAGCGTTACCCTCGACGAGGTCATGCAGGGCGCCAAATAACCACCATCAAAACCGCCACAAAGGGGATAGAACCTTTGCGGTGGTTTTTACGTTTGAGCGCTCAGTTGAGGGGTTTCGATGTTCTATATCCCGTTTTGGATTTGCATCTTTGCCGGCGCGGCGATTGATGTCCGCGAGCGGCGGTTTCCCAATGAGCTTGCCGGCGCGTGTGCGGTGGCGGCGTTTGCAGGCGTCTGGCTCGACAAGGGCGTTAACATGGCGCTTGACCACGCCGGTCTTGCGGTCATCGTCTACCTTGCCCTTGTGCTTACTGAGTCACTCTGGCGTCGCCTTCGCCATGCCCCTGGCGTTGGCATGGGGGATGCCAAGGCGCTCTTTGCCCTTTGCACCTTCGATCCCCTGGGCGGCGTCGTCGCGTTTGCGGTTGCGCTCCTGACCCTTGCCGCCGCCTGTCTCATCGTAAAATCGCGCTCGCTGCCTTTGCTGCCGTTTTTGGTGCCAATATTTGCCATAATCGAGTTCGTGGGTAGTACGCTGTAACCGTTTGCGCGCCCTTTTTAAGGAGCATGCCATGGCAATCAATCAACAGACAGCCGCCATCAAGGCGCGCCTGGATCGCATTCCCGCGGCGTTGTCGCCCGAGCTGGTCGAGCGCATTGCCGCCGACCGCGCCTCGGGTGTCGTTAATCCCTATCGATGCGGTGACGACCAGGCCATCCGCCGTGTCGATCGGGCCGCAGACGAGGGCACGCTTATGCGTCCGGCCTTTATGCGCGATATCGAAAAGATTCTGCATCTGCCAGCATACACACGTTATGCAGGCAAAACGCAGGTCTTCAGTTTTCGCAGCAACGACGATCTGTCGCGCCGCGGCCTGCACGTGCAGCTTGTCTCGCGCATCGCTCGCGATATCGGGCGTGCTCTGGGCCTCAACTGCGATCTGATCGAGGCGATTGGCTTAGGCCACGACTTGGGCCACACGCCCTTTGGCCATGCCGGCGAGCGTTTCCTCAACGACATCTATCATGAGCGCACGGGGCGTTATTTTTTCCATAATGTGCAGTCGGTCCGCGTGCTCGACGCGCTGTACGGCCGCAACGTGTCGCTCCAGACGCTCGATGGCGTACTGTGCCACAACGGCGAGTACGAACAGCGTGTTTTTGAGCTTTCGGACATGGGTTCCTTTGACCAGTTCGACCGAACCGTCGAGGAATGCATTGCCACGGGTTATAGCGCAATTGAGCACCTGCGCCCCATGACGCTCGAGGGCTGCGTGGTTCGCATCTCGGATATCCTTGCCTACGTTGGGCGCGATCGCCAAGACGCCATTGCGGCGGGCCTGCTGTCACCCGACGCCTTTGATGATGACCTGGGCGGTGCATACAACAGCTGGATCCTTACGCATGCCTCTATCGATATCGTTGAGCACAGCTATGGCAAGCCGCGCATCGAGATGAGCGAGGACCTGTTTGAGGAGATCCGCCGGGCCAAGCGCGAGAACTACGAGAAGATCTATAGCAAGGGCGGCATAGAAGGCGACTCCGAAGCGGAGCTGCGCGAGGCCTTCGAAAAGCTCTATGACCGTTGCCTGCGGGATATAAACGAAGGCGACGAGTCCTCGTATATCTTTAAGCACCACATTTCTCGCATTGAGCAGCAGCTTTCCTACTACGATCGCACCTATGCATGGCAGGACGATAAGGACCAGACGGTCGTGGATTACATTGCGAGCATGACGGACGGCTATTTCTGCGAGCTCACGAGCAAGCTGTTCCCGGGATTGATGTTTCCGCACCGTACCTATATTAACGAACGGTAGTTCGTATATATTCGGTATACTGTTCATGGAAAACGTTTTTGATTGATGCACGGGATGGCTATGGACGACCTGTTTTCTGCTTCGACGCGTGAGCGTTCCTTTCAGAATGCGCCGCTTGCGGTGCGCATGCGGCCCAATTCGCTCGACGAGTACGTGGGCCAGCAAAAGGCCGTCGGTAAGGGCTCGTGGTTGCGTGCCGCGATTGAGCATGACGTGCTGTCGAGTGTGATTCTGTATGGGCCGGCCGGTACGGGCAAGACGACACTGGCCCACATTATCGCCAACCATACCAAGAGCGAGTTTGTCGAGGTCAGCGCCGTGACGGGCACTGTGAAGGACCTGCGCCGCGTGATTGACGAGGCCAAGACGCGCCTGAATACGTACGACCGTCGCACCATTCTTTTCATCGACGAGATTCACCGCTTCTCCAAGTCGCAGCAGGATGCCCTGCTGCATGCGGTTGAGAACCGTACCGTCATTATGATTGGCGCCACGACGGAGAATCCGTACTTCGAGGTCAACTCGGCGTTGCTCTCGCGCGGTCGCGTGGTGGAACTTGAACATTTAAAGGACGAGGATATCGCCACGCTTATCGAGCGTGCGCTCGAGGCGCCGCAGGGTTTGAACGGCAAGTTCTCGGCCGATGAGGATACGGTTAAGACCATCTGCACGCTGGCTGCGGGTGACGCTCGCTCGGCACTCACGACGCTCGAGCTTGCGAGCGAGATTGCCGTCACGCGTCCCGATACGGAAGGGACGCCAGCGCCGGCGGCGGGGGAGCGTTATCCCATTACCGTGGATGACGTAAAGATTGCCAATCCGCGCCGTGGTTTTTCGTATGACAAAAACGGCGACATGCACTACGACATCATCAGCGCGTTTATTAAGTCTATGCGCGGCAGCGACCCCGATGCCACAATCTATTGGCTCGCGCGCATGATCGATGCGGGGGAGGACCCTAAGTTTATCGCTCGCCGTATTATGATTCAGGCTTCCGAGGATGTTGGCAACGCCGACCCGCAGGCGCTATTGGTGGCGCATGCCGCGTTTAAGTCTGCCGAGGTCATCGGTTATCCCGAGTGCCGCATTAATCTGGCTCAGGCTGCACTCTATGTGTGCTTGGCGCCAAAATCCAACGCGTGTGAGGCCTCGATTGATGCGGCGTTGGCCGATATTCATTCAAGTGGGCTGCGCGAGGTGCCGAGCTATCTACGCGATCGTCATCGCCCGGGCAGCGACGAATACGGTGTGTATAAGTATCCGCATGATTATCCCGAAGGCTGGGTCGATCAACGCTATTTGCCCGAGGGGCTGGAGCGCGGTGCGTTTTGGCAGCCTGCCGGCCGCGGCTGGGAAGAGTGGCGTGTAGAGCAAAGCGAGCGCGACCGTAGCGGGAATGCACCGAAGTAGCTGCTGGTAATTTTGTCTCACGTTGCTGCTTTTGGCATGTTCGGTCCCCTTTGGGGTACCATGAACAGCGTCTGTATTTCGATTCCTTCGGGAGGCTTGTATGAGTCCCATCCAAATCGCCCTGCTGCTGCTCGTCGTTGCCGGCGTGTGGGCTGTCATCGAGCTCGCGCTCACGCTGCGAAAGACCCGCACTGTCGTTGATTCGCTCGACAAGACGGTGAGCGACCTTAACAACACCATCGCCGAGGCTCAACCCGTGGTAGCAAAGCTCGATGGCGCCGTCGATGAGCTCACCCCCGCGCTGGCGCAGGTTGAGCCGCTCCTCAAGTCGACCAAGACCGCCGTCGACGCTCTTACCTCCAATCTCGTAGAGGTCGAAGCCGTGGTTCGCGACATTTCCGAGGTTACGGGCAGCATGGCCGAGGCCAGCAATGCCGTGTCGAGTGTGACCGACTCTGCGGCCGGTGCCGTTCAGAAACTCTTTAACAAGGTGAAGGCTCCCGCGGTCGAGGCCGAGCGCAATCTTTCCGCTGCCGCCGAAGCCGAGCAGCCGACCGAGCGTGTCCTGATTGGCGAAGCCGGGGACGATGCCGCTGCTGGTGACGATGATGCACAGAAGCCTGCTGCTAAAGCAGCCCGGTATTACACCTACACGCCCGCCGAGACCTCCGAGGAGTCCTGCGATGAGTAGTGAAGCAACTTGCTCTATCACGCTGACTGTTGCCGGGGATCCGCGTCTGGCACGCTTGGTGCGCATGACGGCGGCTAATGTCGGCGCGCTGTGTTCCATGTCCGTCGATCGCATCGAGGACATTCGTATGGCTGCCGAGGAGGCCTTCATCTTTGGCTGCACGGCCGTTGATTCTGACGTTATCTCGATCAAATTCGATGTCGACGAGTCTCACGTGGGTATGACCTTCACCTTTGGCGACCAGGCGACTGTCGATGAGGATGACCAGGCCGCCGTATATGCCGAGCTCATTCTGGCAAGCGTGTGCGATTCCTACGAAAAGACTGTGGCGCCTCTGACGCTTTCCCTCGATCTCAAGGCGGATATCTAATATGACCGAACGTTCCCGGAGCGGTAAGACCGCTTGGGACAAGGAGAAAACCCGCGAGCTGTTTCGTCGCTACAAAGAGACCGGTGATCCGGACGCCCGCGAGCAGCTCGTCATGTCCCATATGAACCTGGTAAGGTTTCTTGCCAACAAATTTAAGAATCGCGGCGAGCCGCTCGACGACCTCATGCAGGTCGGCTATCTGGGTTTGCTCAAGGCTATCGACCGCTTTGATCCCGAGCGCGGACTTGAGTTCACCACGTTTGCCACGCCCACCATCCTGGGTGAGATCAAGCGTCACTTCCGCGACAAGGGTTGGAGTGTGCGCGTTCCGCGTCGCCTGCAGGAGCTCTCTGCCAAGGTTAACCAGGCTACCGACAAGCTCACTAACGAGCTACAGCGCTCGCCTAAGGTTGAGGAAATCGCTGAGTACCTAGACGTAACCGTTGACGAGGTGCTGGAGGCCATGGAATCGTCCTCGGCCTATACCTCGGTGCCCATCGAGGCTCCCGGTGCGTCCGATTCCGACGACGCGCCTTCGATTCTCGACCGCTATGCCGACGATGACAACGAACTCGACTTTACCGATGACCGCCTGGTGATTGAGGAGGCCATCCGCGATTTCTCGCCGCGCGAGCGCGAGGTTATCGAGCTGCGCTTCGTAAAGGGCATGACCCAGATCGAGATCGCCAAGAAGCTGGGCATCTCGCAGGTGCAGGTCTCGCGCCTGCTGCGCCGTACACTTAAGAAGGTTCAGGACAAGATCGACCCCGACGGAGTGATGGTTCGTTCATGAGTGAACACCCCCAACAAACCGATCGCGCGCTGCGCGATACCCGTATTCTGACGCTGCGCATTTGGGCCGTCGTCGGCTGCATTGTCATCGCCGCCGTCATCTTTAACCTTATGGGTATCTTGGCGCCGGTTATCGAGTTTCTAGCTGTCGGTTCCATCATCGCCTTTGTGATGTCGCCGATCACTAACTGGCTCGAGCATCACGGCGTCAACCGTGGCATTGGTTCGCTTATCGCGCTTATTGTGGTCGTTGCTGTGCTCGTCGGTGTCGTTTGCATCTTGTCGCCGATTCTCTTTGGTCAGATCATGGAAGTCTTGAGCCGCCTGCCTGAGCAGCTTCGTGTTGCGGGCGGTGATCTCAACGAGATGGTCTCGCATGCCAAGACGCTCAACAACACGCCGCTCAAAGAGTATCTGGACGATAATCTTTCTTCGCTGGTTACCGTGGCGTCCAAGTATGTATCTCAGATTGCCGCCGAGCTTGGTCGCGGTGTATTCCCGTTCATTACCAATACGGCCTCGCAGCTGTTCGTCATCTTCCTCGGTCTGGTGCTTGCCTATTGGCTGGCCTGCGACTATCCCCGTATGCACCACGAGGTCTGCACCATCATTGGTCAGGAAAAGGAGACCTCGTACCGCTTTATGGTCGCGATTCTTTCGCGCTCGGTTGGCGGTTATATGCGCGGCATGGTCGTGACGTCCATCTGCGGTGGCATCCTGGCCTTTATCGGCTTTACGCTCATTGGCCATCCCTACGCGGCACTCATGGCCATCTTTACGGGCATTATGCACTTGGTTCCTGTTGTCGGTCCCTGGGTGAGCGCGGCGATCGCCACGGTGCTCGGCTTTATGTTCAGCCCGATGCTGGCTTTGTGGACTTTGGTCGTGACCATGGTGGCGCAAAATGTCACCGACAACGTCATTTCGCCTAAGGTCATGCAGAGCTCGGTGCAGGTGCATCCCATCATGAGCCTGACGGCCCTCGTTATCGGTTCGGCGCTTATGGGCGCCATCGGCATGGTTATCGCCATTCCGCTGTGCGCGGCCCTCAAGGGCATTTTCGTCTACTACTTTGAGAACGAGACCGGCCGCCAGCTCGTGGCATACGACGGCGCCGTGTTTAAGGGCACGCCTTATCGCGATACTGAGGGTAACCCGGTCGCCGCCTACGATGCGCTTGGAGACGATACATTCATCTATGAGTCCGAGCTCATCGGTAACGAGACTGCGCCCGAGGCCCAGGCCATGCCCAGGCCCGAGCTCGATAACCCCTGGATCAAGCTCTCGGGCCTTCAGCCCGATGCTACGGGCTTTTTCAAGAATCCCTTCGCCAAAGACGACGATTCCAACTCGGACGACGATACCAATACCGGCATCGACGGTTCCATGGACGATGATGAGCAGTAAGCCATTTCAAGTTCAAGTTCATAGGCAATAACGTGCAAATTCGCTGGAGGGTCGCTGTTTGGCGACCCTCTTTTTTGCACTTGCGCGGTGGGATGGTAATATCGTTACGTTTGAACTGTTTCGATGTGAAACCGAGGAGATTCCCTCTATGAGTGCTGACTACCCGTCAATGACTACGGCCGAGATCCGCTCTAAGTTCCTCAACTTCTTTGAGGAGCGCGGACTTAAGCTCTATCCTTCTTCGTCCCTTGTTCCCGACGATCCTTCGCTGCTGCTTGCCAACGCCGGCATGAACCAGTTTAAGGAGTATTACCAGGGCAAGAAGACCATGAAGGAGATCGGCGCTATCTCCTGCCAGAAGTGCGTCCGCACCAACGACATCGACTGCATCGGCGAGGATGGTCGTCACCTGTCCTTCTTTGAGATGCTCGGCGACTTCTCCTTTGGCGGCGTCTCCAAGCAGCAGGCCTGCGCTTGGGCCTTTGAGCTCATCACCAAGGAGTTCAAGCTGCCGCTCGACCGCCTGTACTTCACCGTCTTTACCGAGGACGACGAGACCCACGACGTGTGGCGCTCTCTGGGCGTTGCCGAGGATCACATCTCGCGTCTGGGCGAGGACGACAACTTCTGGGCCGCCGGCCCCACCGGCCCCTGCGGTCCGTGCTCCGAGATCTACTTTGACATGGGCGAGGAGGTCGGCTGCGGCAGCCCCGACTGCAAGCCCGGCTGCGACTGCGACCGCTTCCTGGAGTTCTGGAACCTCGTCTTTACCCAGTACGACCGCCAGGAGGACGGCTCCATGCCGGAGCTGCCGCACCGCAACCTCGATACGGGCATGGGCCTGGAGCGCATGGCCGCTATCATGCAGCACAAGACCGCCAACTACGACGGCGATCTGATGCAGCACCTCATCAAGCTGGGCGAGGAGATCAGCGGCAAGACCTATGACGCCGACGATTACTCCGGTGCCAGCCGCTCGCTGCGTATCATCGCCGACCACTCCCGTGCCGTCGACTTCATGATCTCGGACGGCATCCTCCCCGGTAACGAGGGCCGCGAGTACGTCCTTCGCCGCCTGCTCCGCCGCGCCGTGTTCCACGGTCGCCTGCTGGGTATCGAGGGCGCCTTCCTGACCAAGTTCATCGACGAGGTCAACGCTCAGATGGGCGAGGCCTATCCCGAGCTGCTCAAGAACGTCGCGCTCGTCAAGGGCATCGTTGCCTCCGAGGAGGAGCGCTTCTCCACGACGCTCGACAACGGCCGCGTTTACCTGGACGAGGCCCTGGCCGCGCTCGCCGACGGCGCTGTCCTTCCGGGCGATGTTGCCTTTAAGCTGCATGACACCTTTGGTTTCCCCATCGACCTGACCGTCGAGATCGCCGGTACCGCTGGCCACGACGTCGACATGGACGGCTTTACCGCCTGCATGGAGGACCAGAAGGCCCGCGCCCGCGCCAATGCCAAGGGCGACGCCTGGGGCAGCTTCAACGACGTGTGGGTCGAGCTTTCCGACAAAGTTGCCGCGACCGAGTTCGACGGCTATGACAACGACGTCATCGAGGGTGCCAAGGTTGTCGCCATCGTGCGCAACGGCGAGTCCGTAGAGTCCGCCGCTGCGGGCGAAGATATCGAGGTCGTGCTCGACCGCACCCCGTTCTATGCCGAGATGGGCGGCCAGCAGGGCGACGCCGGTGAGCTTTCTGCCGAGGGCGTTGCGCTGACGGTTTCCGATACCAAGAACCACAACGGCCTGTATGCCCACGTCGCCCACGTTGCCGAGGGCACGCTGACCGTCGGCGCCACCGTGACCGCCGCGCTCGACGCCGAGCGCCGTGGCTTCCTGCGCCGCAACCACACCGCCACGCACCTGCTCGACGCCGCGCTTAAGCAGGTCCTGGGCGAGCATGTTTCCCAGGCCGGTTCGCTGGTGACGCCCGAGCACCTGCGCTTTGACTTCACGCACTTTGAGGCCCTGTCCTCCGAGCAGCTCAAGGCTGTCGAGGACCTGGTCAACCAGCAGATCTTCGCTTCCAAGCCGGTCGTTACCCGCGTCATGGGCATCGATGAGGCTAAGGCCGCCGGTGCTGTCGCCCTCTTTGGCGAGAAGTACGGCGACGTTGTCCGCGTCGTTTCCGTGGGCGCCGAGGACCAGCCGTTCTCCCGTGAGCTTTGCGGTGGCACCCATGCCGCCAACACTGCCGAGATCGGCCTGTTCAAGATCATTTCCGAGTCCTCCACGGGCTCCAACGTCCGCCGTATCGAGGCCGTGACCTCCAAGGGCGCTCTCGATTACATGGCCGACCGCCTGGCACTCGTTGACGCCGCTGCCGCTGCGCTCAAGTGCCGCGTCGACGAGGTTCCTGCCCGTGTGGAAAACCTGCAGGCCGAGCTGCGCGAGACGTCTAATAAGCTCAAGAAGGCTCTGACCGGTGGCTCCTCCGACGCTATCTCCAATGCTATCGAGGGCGCCGTCGAGCTTGATGGCTACAAGCTTGTTGTCGCCGAGCTCCAGGGCCTTGAGGCAACCGATTTGCGCAACGTCTGGGATACCGTGCACCAGAAGGTTTCCGGCCCTGTCGCCTGCGTCGTCGCCAGCGTGACCGAGAAGGGCACCCCGGCCCTGCTTGCCGCCGGCTCCGATGACGCCGTCAAGGCCGGTTTCCACGCCGGCAACGTGATCAAGCAGATCGCGGGCCTGGTCGACGGTCGCGGTGGCGGCCGTCCCAACATGGCCCAGGCCGGTGGCAAGAACGCCGCCGGTATCGCCGATGCCCTCGCGGCCGCTAAGACCGCGCTCGGCGCCTAAGAACCGAAGTAGTCGTTGTGGTCGCGCTCGCACTGGACATAGGGGAGACCAGGATTGGCATTGCCGTCTCGAGCCGTGATGGCAAGATGGCGATGCCCGTCAAGGTACTCCCGGCCGCCGAGGTCACCGGTATGGCCAAGACGTTCCGTTACCTGGTCGAGGACTATGAGCCCGACATCCTGGTAAGCGGACGTCCCTTGACCATGGCCGGTGAGCCTGGCCCTCAAGCCGAGCGCGTTGCCGCCGTGGCACAAAAGATCGCCGACGAGCTCGATCTTCCGTTGGAGTTTGAGGACGAGCGTCTGTCCTCACAAGAGGCAAAGCGTATCCTGCGCGAGCAGGGCCTCAACGAAAAGCAGATGAGGGGCAAGATTGACATGATTGCCGCCAGCCTGTTTTTGCAGACGTGGCTCGATCGTAAAAACGAGGAGGTTTCGCATGCCTAGCGCTTCCGATCCGCGCCAGCCGAATCGTACACGTCAGCCCGCGTCGCGCCCTGCCCAGCCTGGCCAGCGTCCGGCACGGCCGACGCAGCGCGCAGCTCAGCCTGGCGCGCGCCCGGTGCAGTCCTTCGCTCGTTCGGCCCAACCTGCTCAACGGACGGGTCAGCAGCCTTCTGCTCGTTCGGTTCAGCATCCGGCTTCTCGCGCGGCTCAGCAGCCCACTGCTCGTACGGCCCAGCCTGCAGGCGGTACCCGCTTTAAGCAGCAGGCACCTGTCCGGCGAACGCAGGCTACCCAATCGCATTCGCATCATGCTCGCGGTTTGCATGGCGTTGCTCCGGCGACCCGCTCGAGCTACGACACGCGTGCTCGACGCGGTGCTCAAAAGAAGAGTTCTCCGGCTCCCATGATCATCGGCGTTGTGGTGGCGGTGCTCGCGCTTGCTGCGATCGCTTTCTTTGTCGTGCCGGCCGTCAAGGGCTTCTTTGCCGGTGAGGATACGAAGGTTACGGCTGGTCAGCAGGTTACGGTGACCATTCCCGACGGTGCTTCGGGCGACACCATCGCCTCGATCCTCTCCGAGAACCATATCGTCGAAAATCCCAAGGATTACTATGCGGCGGTCAAAAAGCTCAATGCCGATATGTCGCTCAAGCCTGGTACCTATTCGTTCACCACATTCATGGATGCGACCAAGGTTGTTCAGCAGCTCATGGAAGGCCCCAATGCGGGCTCCAATGCGCTTACTATTCCCGAGGGTCTAACGGTCGATCAAGTCGCCGACCGTGTGGCCCAGGCCTACGACAGCATCTCTAAGGAAGACTTCCTCAACCAGGCCAAGGCCTCCAACTACGTGGACGACTATAGCTTCCTTAAGGGCGCCGCCAACGATTCGCTCGAGGGTTTTCTGTTCCCCAAGACCTATTCGCTGGGCAAGGACCCGAGCGCCGATGACGTTATCCGTGCCATGCTCGATCAGTTCAACACCGAGTACAAGTCTCTCGATTTTGCCGGTTGCGAGGCCAAGATCAAAGAGCGTTACGGCGTGGAGATGTCCGATTACGACATCATCAATCTCGCTTCCATCGTTGAGCGCGAGGGTCTCAACGCCGAGCAGCGCGCACATGTCGCCTCGGTCTTCTACAACCGCCTTGCCGGCAAGCTCGATGGTCTGCGTTATCTCAACAGCGATGCGACTATGATGTATGTCACCGGTGGCGAGGTTTCCGCCGACGACCTGCAGAGCGATAGTCCGTACAACACCTATAAGCACGAGGGTCTGCCACCCACGCCCATCTGCTCCCCGTCGCTCGAGGCACTCAAGGCCACGCTTGAGCCGACCGACTCCGATGACCTGTATTTCTACATTACGCAGGACGAGGAGTACTTCTCGCAAACCTACGAAGAGCACCAACAGTCTTGGAATTAAACATGAGGATTTTCAGCCCCAAACGATATGTTGCATCCGTCGACCGCATCGACCTTGATACCCTGTGGGCCGACGGCAAACGCGCCATTCTGCTCGATCGCGATAACACCCTGGTGCCGCGCGACACCGAGCAGGTTCCCGCCGCGGTTTCCGCTTGGCTCGACGCCGCCCGCGCCAAAGGCTTTAAGCTGTGCATGGTGTCTAACAACTGGCATCGCGACCAGGTCATGAGCTCGGCACGCGAGCTGGGACTCGAGGCCATTAGCCACGCCATGAAGCCGGCTCCGTTTGCCCTCAAGGCGGGTCTTAAGCGCCTCGGCGCCACGGCCGACGAGGCGGTGCTGATCGGTGATCAGCTCTACACGGACGTGTGGAGCGGCAATTTCGCCGGCGTCGATACCATCCTGGTAAAGCCGCAGGCCACTCAGGACCTGTGGTATACGCAGATCTTCCGTATCTTTGAGCGCCGGGCCCTGCGCGACCTTCCCTGCGAGGAATAGGTCTCGCTATGTCCCAGCACACCAAACACGGCTGCGACCATATCTTCTTTATCGGCTTTTTGGGCGCGGGCAAATCGACGCTTGCGCGCAACGTGGGCACTATGTTCAAACGTCGCTTTATCGATACCGACCGCCTTGTCGTGCGTCGTTGCGGTAAATCGGTGACCGAGATTTTTGAGACCGAGGGCGAGGAGCGTTTTCGCGAGCTCGAGACCTCGGCGCTCCGTTCGCTCCAAAGCGAGCGCAGCCTGCTGGTCTCCTGCGGCGGAGGTATCGTCGAGACTCCGGTGAATATTGAGCTTATGCACCAGATGGGTATCTGTGTGTATCTCGAAGGTGACTTTGAGGATTCGATTCGCCAGATTCGTCGGTCCGACACGCGTCCCGATTTCCGTTCGCCCGAGCATGCCGCGCGCCTGTTTGAGCATCGCCGTCCGCTATATCGCCAGGCCGCCGATATTACCCTTGATATTCGCAACAAGTCCTTCGAGGACGTTTCCTACCTTTGTGCCGAGATGCTTTTGGAGCGTGGGCTGCTATGATTCGCCGTCAACTGATCAATTTCCAAAACCGCAGTGTCGATGTCCGCGTCGGATTGGGCACGTTCGAGGAGCTGTCGCGCATGTTTGCCTCGGCTGTGGGCAAGCCTAAGCGCGCGTTGGTGGTTTGGAACGACGCCACGTCAGAGCGTTTTGGCGAGGTCGTCGAGCATGCGCTGGTTGATGCCGGTTTTGTCGTGTCGCAGCTCCCACTCGAGATTTCGCCTGCTGGTGCCACGCTGGCCGATGCCGATGCCATCTTTGGCGCCCTATCTGCCAACGGCATTACCTGCGACGATCTGGTTGTCGCCGTTGGTGATGCCGCAACCTGCTCGGTTGTTAGCTGGTGTGCTAATCAGTGGTGCGGTCGCACCGAGTGCGCCTTGCTGCCGACAACGTTCGACGCCATGCTCACGGTCGCGACGACCATGAAGCCGCTCGTCGCCTCGTCGTCGAATGCGCTTCCCGCTATCGCGTTCCGTCCCGAATCGGGCTTGGTCGTGTGTGACCTCGACCTTGTTCGCGAGGCGGACCCCGAGGATCTCAAGCTCGGCTATGTGGTGCTTGTTGGCACCATGCTTTCGAGCAGCAAGTCCCGCTGGAATCAGTTTACCGAGACTGTTCCCGAGATTCTTTCCGGCGAGGAGGTCGCGCTCGTCAATGCTGTGCAGTGGTCCCAGACCGCGCGCAAAGATGTGCTCATGGCCACGAACCCCAGTGCTCGCCATGCACTCGATTTTGGTAAGACAGGGGAGCGCACCCTTCGCGCCTGCCTGGGCGAGGCCGCGGCTAACGTTCCCGCATACCAGCTCCTTTCCGAGGGTATGCGCTTTGAGGCGCGCCTAGCACATGATGCCTGCGACTTCGATATCGACAATGTGTTTGATCTCGACGATTGCCTGGAGGACTTTGGCATCGAAGAGCTTGCCTTCGACTTGGAGCCCACCGCGTTTATCGAGGAGTTCCGCAAGCAGCAGTTTGCCCGCTCAAACCGCAGCATGCTGCCGCTGCCCGCGGCGCTCGGCGCCATTCGCCTGACAAATGTCGAGGACGAGATTCTCGAACGCCATGCGCAGGCGTATCTGGCTTCTCGCAAGGAACTTTTTTAACTTTATTGACATCCATCGTCTTTCGTATCATTTTGAGGGACGGGTTTTCAATCGGTTGCGAATCGCTTGTGGTTCGGCTATTCGTTTGAAGCCCGTCCTGCTCTTTTTGAGGACAATAAGAAAGGAATCTGAATGTCTGAGTTTGCTGCCGGTCCTGCCGGTCGTATCGAGCGTGTCCGTGCCCTGATGGTCGAGCGCGGCTACGATGCCATCGTCGTGCGCGATGAGGCCAACCTCCGTTGGCTCACGGGTGTGAAGGGCGTCTTCGATTACACCTTCGAGTTTCCGCACGCCGCATTTATTACGGCCGATCAGTGCCTGTTCCATACCGACTCGCGCTATCTCAACAGCTTTGAGGAGAACACGCCCGCCGGCAGCCCCTGGGTCTACGACATGGACGAGGGCACCATCCCCGGTTGGGTTGCCGACAAGATCGCGGCTAACAAGTGTCGTGTCTGCGCCGTCGAGGATGACATGCAGATTAACTTTTACCAGGGTATTCAGCGTGGTCTTGAGGATCGCTCCGTCGCCTGCATGCTGCCGCTGATGCATGACGACATTCGTAAGATGCGCGCCATCAAGGATGCCGAGGAGATCGAGCTCATGCGACACGCGCAGTCGATCACCGATGCCGCCTTCCAGCACATGCTCGGTTTTATTAAGCCCGGTATGACCGAGAAGCAGGTTCGCAACGAGCTCGAGAACTTTATGTTCGCCAACGGTGCCGACAGCTTGGCCTTTGGCTCCATCGTCGCGAGCGGTCCCAATACCGCCAACCCGCATGCCGTCCCGAGCGACCGTGTCATCGAGAAGGGCGATTTCGTCCTCATGGATTATGGCGCGGGCTACTGCGACTATCGCTCCGATATGACGCGTACCGTCGTGATGGGCGAGCCCACGCAGGAACAGCTCGACCTGTACGAGCTCGTGCGCCGCACCCACGAGGAGTGCGTCGCCGCTATCCATCCGGGCGTCGAGGGTAACGATATCTTCAAGCTTTCCAAGAAGATCATCGGCGATGCCGGTTATGGCGATTACTACAACCATGGCCTGGGCCATGGTGTCGGTATCGACATCCACGAGCTGCCCAACTTCAACCGCAGCAAGAACATCATCGAGGTCGGCTCGGTTGTCACCATGGAGCCCGGCGTCTACCTGCCCGGCGTGGGCGGCGTGCGCTTGGAGGATTACGGTGTTGTCACCGAGAACGGCTATGAGCCCTTCACCAAGACCCCGCACGACTTGCACGTCATCGACTGCTAAGACATTCAGTTTGATTTTGGAAGCGGGGCGTCCGAAATGATTCGGGCGCCCCGCGTTCTCTTTTTATGCGCTCGCCGCAGGCGCCGCCTGCAAGTGTATAATTTCGCTCGTATGTAATTTGGACGCTTGTGCGTTCTACCCATAACAAGAAAGGTCGCTATGCCTACCATTTCTACCGCCGACTTCAAGAACGGCCTCGGTCTCCGCATTAAGGACAAGGTCTACACCATCGTCGAGTTCCAGCACGTCAAGCCGGGCAAGGGCGGTGCTTTTGTGCGCTACAAGACCCGCGATATCAAGAGCGGTCGTGTCGTCGAGAACACCTGCAACGCCGGTACCAAGTTCGAGAGCGTCATGCTCACCACCCGTGAGTTCCAGTACCTCTACAACGACGGCGCCGACTACATCTTCATGGACAACGAGTCCTACGAGCAGGTTCCCGTTCCCGAGGACATGGTGGGCGAGAACTCCAAGTGGCTGCGCGAGAACGACACCTGCCAGTTGCTCTTCGCCGACGACGAGCTCATGGGCGTGACCCCGCCGATGTTCATCGAGACCACCATCGTCCAGACCGACCCGGGCTTTAAGGGCGACACCGTTCAGGGTTCCACCAAGCCGGCCACCATCGACACCGGTGCTGTCATCCAGGTCCCGATGTACCTCAACGAGGGCGAGGTCATCAAGGTTGACACCCGCGACGGCAAGTTCGTCTCCCGCGTCTAGCAACCAACTCTTCTAGGAGGACTCATGCCCCAGGAAATCAAGATTGACGGCATCGGTATTTCGCCCGATGTTCTGACCGCCATCGTCTCGCGCGCCGTCACGGATGTCGAGGGCATCGCCTCCGTGGGCGTCAAGGACCTTGCCACCAACCTTGTCTCCATGATGTTTTCGTCCAAGTCCCCGGCTTCCGATCCGGCGGTAGAGGCCGAGGTCATCGGTGACAAGCTCGCACTCACCGTGCGCGTCGTGGTGTTCTTTGGCTATCCGTTCAAGAAACTCGCCGAGGCCGTTCGCTCCGCCGTGGTCGCAGCTATCGATGCCCAGGTAGGCGTCGAGGTCGAGCGCGTTGACGTTTGCATCGACGGCCTCGTTTTCCCCAAGGAGTAACCTTTGAGCCTTAAGGTTTATCGCGGGCGTACGCTTGCCCGCAGTCAGGCGCTGCAGCTGCTGTTCCAGGCCGAGGCGACGGACAGCCCGCTCGAGCGCGTCCTCGAGGGCGATTTCCTGATCTCGAAGGGTCCCCTCGACCCCTACGCTCTGGAGCTGTGCCGCGGTGCCTACGAGTATATCGACCGCATCGACTGCGCCCTGCGCTCCATCGCCAAGAACTGGGATCTTATGCGCATGCCCGGCGCCGATCGCAATCTGCTGCGTATCGCCGTCTATGAGATGCGCTTCCTCACCGACGAGGAGGTCTCGGACGCCATCGTGATCAACGAGGCTGTAGAGCTTGCCAAGGCCTATGGCACCGACCAGTCCGCGTCGTTTGTCAATGGCGTGCTGGGCAAGATCGCGCGTAGCGAGGAGCTGCCGGGCGAGGACCTGTATCAGGAGCTGCTGGCCGAGGACCGCGCCCGCGAGGAGGCCCAGGCCGCCGAGGCTGCCGCCAAGGTTGCCGCCGCTCAGGCTGCGGCCGGCGTTCTCGACGAGGGTGCCGAGGTCGCCGAGGCCGAGACCGGTACCGTCGAGGAGTAGCCATGCCAGAGGGTTCCGTCCGCAACTTCGACGAGATCTCGGACCGCTTGGACCAGATCATCGCTACCGTTCGCTCCAAGGATACGTCCTTGGAGCGTTCGCTCGATTTGTTTGACGAGGCGATCGAACTTGGCTCCCGTGCGGTCGATATGGTCGACAAGTTTGAGTTGACGCCTCGTGAGGCCGATAAGCTCGAGCAGGAATACGATGAGGATGCGGCAAACGAATCCCAGGATAGCCAGGCCGCGTCTCCGGATACGAATGGTTGATGGCATTCATGAAACGCGTGCGTCTCGATGACGAACTGATTTCACAGGGCATCTGCGCCGACCGCGCGGATGCCCTTCGCACTCTTATGGCCGGCTTGGTCTCGAGTGGCGGCGAGCGTTTGACCTCGCCGGGCCTTAAGGTGACGCCCGGTCTGCCCCTGCACGTGAAGGGCCGTATTCCCTACGTGGGGCGCGGCGGGCTCAAGCTCGAGGGCGCGCTCGATGCGTTTGGGATCGATCCCATGGGCCTTGCTTGCCTCGATGTGGGCTGCTCCACGGGCGGCTTTACCGATTGCCTGCTCAAGCGTGGCGCCGCAACGGTCGTTTCGGTCGATGTGGGTCGCGCTCAGTTTGATTGGTCGCTGCGCCAAGACGAGCGCGTGAGGCTCCATGAGCGCACCAACGTGACACAACTGCCCGAGCTTGGCTACGGCGGCGCTATCGACTTGGCTGTCTGCGATGTGTCGTTTACGAGTATCGCGAATATCATCGACGCCGTGTTGGCGTGCCTGAAGCCTTTGGGTTCGTTCTGCACGCTCGTAAAGCCGCAGTTTGAGGCGCCGGCTGCGCTGGTGGGCGAGGGCGGTATCGTGACCGACCCCTCCGTCCGCCGCGATACGCTTGTGGCGGCGATTGAGCTCTTTGCCGCCAAGGGCCTGTTCCCGCTCGACGTGTGCGTGTCGCCCATCCATGGCGCCAAGGGCAACGTCGAATTTTTCCTGTACGGCACGAGGTTTGCCTCTGGCGAGCGTGCCGACGATGAGCTGCAATCACAGGTAACGGCTTTGAGCGAGAAAGCTGCAACGCTATGAAGGTCTTTCTGGTTCCCAATTACTACAAGCAAGAGGCGGTCGAGAGCGGCCTGATGCTCGAGCTTTGGCTTTCGCGCCAGGGCTACGAGGTCGCATGGGCTGCCGATCAGCGTTCCAAGATCCAGCGTGCGCCCGATGTTGACGATGCCGACCTGGTCATTACGCTCGGCGGCGACGGCACGCTGTTGCGTGCCGCCCGCATTCTCAACTACCGCGAGATCCCCATTCTGGGCCTTTCCTATGGTCATTTGGGTTTTTTGACGGCTGCGAGCCCCGAGGATCGCGATATTTTGCAGGTCGTGAGCGATGCCCTTTCCGGTGAGCTCCATGTGAGTCGCCGCGCCACCCTCGCCGCGGATATCGTTTCGGTGCGCGAAGATGGCACGAAGGATGTCGTGCGCACGTTTGCCCTTAACGATATGGCGCTTACGCGCGGGCCCCTGTCCGATATGGTTGAGTTCGACATCACGGTGTCCGGCCATCATATCGACCGCCTGCGCGGTGACGGCGTCGTCGTTTCGACAGCGACCGGTTCCACCGGCTACGCGCTTTCCGCCGGCGGCCCCATCGTCAGTCCCGATTACACGGGCATGGTTTGCGTGCCCATCGCCCCACATACCATTCAGGCTCGCGCCTTTTTGACCTCGCCAAGCGATGTCGTCGAGATCTTTATGTCCGATGACCGCCCGAGCGTGCCTGCGATCGCCATCGATGGACAGTTTATTACCTGCGATGGCACGGTCGAGAGCGTGGCCGTGCGTCGCGGTCCCGGCGATGTACTGCTGCTGGATTACGGCCCCGAGAGCTTCTATAACTCGGTGAGCCGCGTGTTCTACGGAGTTCGTCATGATCGATGAGCTGCAGGTTTCCAACATTGCCCTCATTCGCGAGGCGACGTTGGTTCCGAGCGCGGGCTTAACGGTTCTGACCGGCGAGACCGGCGCCGGTAAGACTGCTTTGCTCTCGGCGCTTAAGCTCATTTTGGGCGAGCGCGCGGATTCGTCGACGGTGCGCGAGGGCGAGACGCTTGCCAACGTCGAGGCGCGCCTGTTTGACGGCCCGCACGACACGGAGGGCTTCACCGTGCAGCGCAGCCTTTCTGCCGAGGGCCGCAGCCGCGTAAAAATTGACGGCCGCATCGCCAGCGTGCGTGAGCTTTCGGAGCGCGTCGGCGTGATGATGGATCTTTGCGGCCAGCACGAGCACCAGCGCCTGCTCGACCCTGCGCATCATGTTGCCATGGTCGATGCATGGGCGGGGCGCCCGGCGCTCGAGGCGCTCGATCGCTATCGTGCTTGCCTTAGGGCATCTCGCGCGGCTGCCAAAGAGGTCCGTCGCGTCGAAGAGGCCTCACGCGCGCAGGGGAGTCGTGTCGAGGAGGCGCGCTTCGCTCTGGAGCGCATCGCCGAGGTCGACCCCAAGCCGGGTGAGTATGAGGAGCTCGAGGAGCTGCTGCCGCGCTCCGAGCATGCCGAGGTGCTGGTGGCAACGGCCAACGATGCCCATGCGTCGCTTGCTGCCGAAGGGGGAGCACTCGATGCCGTGAACAGTGCCGTCGCGGAGCTTTCGCGTATGGCTACTGTCGATCGCAAGTTGGGTGATATCGCCGATGCCCTTTCGGATGCCTGCATCTCGCTCGAGGATTGTGCCAACGAGCTGCGCGCCTATCGCGATGGGGTCGCCTTCGACCCGCGCGAGCTGGCTCGTATGCGCGAGCGGTATTCCGACCTTAAGGGACTTTTGCGTCAGTGGGGTCCCACCATGGACGACGTGTTTGCCATGCGCGATAGCTCGCGAGAGCTGTTGTCGCTGGTAGACGATGGTGATGAGCAGATTAAGAAGGCGCGCGAAGCGCTTGGCGCGGCGGAGCGCGAACTGTTCGCCGCCGCCAAGGCACTTAAGCGTGCACGCAATACGGCAGCCCCGCGCTTTTGCCACGAGGTTGGCCGTCAGATGGCGCGCCTGGAGATGGGCGGCGCCGAGCTCGTTTGGGACTCGCGCGATCTTCCGCGCGCCGAGTGGACGCCGGCGGGCCCGTCGAGCTACGAGCTTTTGTATCGTAGCGGTGCCGGATTGACGCCGCGCCCCCTGCGCCGCATTGCGTCTGGCGGCGAGCTGAGCCGTGTCATGTTGGCGAGCAAGGTTGTTTTGGGTAACGCGGACGGCGTGGATACGTTGGTGTTCGACGAGGTCGATGCCGGTGTTGGCGGCTCTACTGCACGCGCCCTTGCGAGCGTTCTGGCAGATCTTGCCGCAACGCATCAGGTGATTGTCGTAACGCACCTGGCGCAGGTCGCCGTCATGGCCGACAAACATTACGTGGTGAGCAAAGAGCCCGGCGACGTTCCCCAAACCCATCTGGATGAGGTGGCCGGGGACGCCCGTACCGCAGAGATCGCCCGTATGCTGAGCGGCGATCAATCGGAGGCGAGCTTGGCCCACGCTAAGCAGATGCTCGAGGAAGCGCGTGCTTAGGCCGAGCCGTTACATGTATGTTCGACCCGGCCGCCACGAAACCGGCCCATCTACTACGTTTAATAGGCTATCGGCAACCACGCCTTGAATTGCAAAAAGAAAACCGCAGGTAGAACGCCTGCGGTTTTTCTTTTTTCGGTTTGTGGTTGGGCTATATTGATAAAACGTAGTAGATGGGCCGGTTTCGTGGCGAGTGGCGTTTGTCGGCTCGCCAAAATTTCTATTCCACGACCTTATCCGGCTGGATAAGCTCCTCGTAGTAGCTAATGTGCTCTCGGGCGTCCTCGATTTCGGGCAGCAGGAAGTTGTAGATAACCTCGATGATCATCGTGGCGCTGATCTTGGAGAACGCAAAGTCGCCCGTGGTGAGCAGCGCCTCGTGGTTCACGGTATTAAAGGTGTAGTCGGCTAGGCGAGCAAGCGGAGACTTGCTGTCGCTGCTGATGACGACTACGGTGGCACCACAGCCTCGAGCCGCTTTTGCCATGCGATTCAGTCGACGCGACTTGCCAGAGTTCGAGATCAGCACGATAACGTCGCCGGGGCGCAACGTGAGCGCAAAGCCGATTGATGTCTCGCTGATGGTGCTTGACACACAGCGAAGGCCCAGTTGCGAAAACTTAAACGTCGCGTCAAGCGCAACGGCGTTGGTATTACCTACGGCTGCAAACTCGATAGCCCCTGCGTTCTTAAACGCGTGCACGACGGCTGCCAGAGTATCGTGATCAATACCATCGATGGTCGCATTGAGTTCACTGACCTTTGCGGCGAGGATGTTTTTGAGGCTCTGCTCCATATTATCGAGCGAGACCTCGTCTGTGAGGCCTTCATTGCGCTGGCTCTCCAGATCGCGCGCCAGCGAAAACTGAAAGCTGCGAAAGCTTCCAAAGCCCAGCTTGCGGCAGAAGCGCGAGACGGTGGCCTCGGAGGTTGCGGCGGCGCGCGAGAGTTGCGCGGCTGTTAGGAGCGGTGCCTCGGACTGGTGCTCTAGGATATAGTCGACAATGCGCTGCTCGGACTCGCTGTATCCCTTGTGCGTGCTAATAAGGGAGAGTGCGCTCTTGCTGCTATCGGACATGGATGACTCCTGGTTGGCATTAAAAGCTGTCTTGTTGTGTGCCGCTCTAGTATACGGGGATTTCAATTACAAGATACACCTTGCTGTTTCAAAAGTTGATGGTAAACTTTCATCGACCGTTTACGGTTGTGAAAGAACCTTTCACCGGAGAAATAGGCTTGATTGCTTCTCATATAAGCGGTGGCTTGGTATCTTTCAGGAGTGGAAAAGCGCGCACCGTAGCGCGTGTAGGGGAGCGCCCGCGGGCGCAGTACTCAAGAAGGAGGGACACATGGCTAAGTTTGACATCATCGCCGCCACCGGTTGCCCGACCGGCATCGCGCACACCTTCATGGCGAAGGAGGCGCTGGAGAAGGCAGCAGCCGAGCGCGGTCTGACCATTAAGGTCGAGACTCATGGCCAGGTCGGTGTCGAGAACGAACTCACGAAGGGTGAGATCGCCGGTGCTAAGGCCGTCGTCGTCGCAGCCGATAAGGATGTCCAGGCGGAGCGTTTCGCCGGTAAGCCCATGGTTTCCGTCGGTGTTTCCAAGGCCCTGTCCGTCGAGGCTGCCGGTAAGCTGATCGACCGCGCTCTCGCCGCCAAGGGCGACGACACGGTTGCGGCTGCTGCCGATGTCGAGGATGAGGTCGAGGAGAAGGAGTCCATCGGTCACATCATCTATAAGCACCTCATGAACGGCGTCAGCCACATGCTGGTCTTCGTCGTTGCCGGTGGTGTTCTGACCGCCGTTTCGTTCCTGTGGGGCATCACGTCCTTCGATTCGACGGCTGCCGACTACAACAGCTTTGCCGCTATGCTCAAGATCATCGGCGGCATCGCCATGAACCTCATGGTTCCCGTGCTTTCCGCCTATATCGCCGAGTCCATCGGCAAGCGCCCGGCGCTCGTTCCCGGCTTTGTCGCCGGTATGATCGCCATCCAGGGCCTGCCCGTTAATGCCGAGACCGGCATGA
Organism: Collinsella sp. SGI.184; assembly: GCF_050313415.1. Classification (NCBI taxonomy): domain Bacteria; kingdom Bacillati; phylum Actinomycetota; class Coriobacteriia; order Coriobacteriales; family Coriobacteriaceae; genus Collinsella; species Collinsella sp. SGI.184. Next base: position 99,654 of record NZ_JBNPLJ010000001.1, read on the forward strand.
TCGATGCCGGCGGTGCCGGCGTGGGCTTCGGCTTCCTGGGCGGCATCGTCGGCGGCTTCCTCTCTGGCTATGTCATCCTGCTGCTCGAGAAGGTTTTTGCCAAGCTGCCCAAGAACCTGGACGGCCTCAAGGCTATCTTCCTGTACCCGCTGTTCTCGACCGCCATCGTCGGTCTGGTCATGCTCGGCATCTCCGGCCCCATGGCTGCCATTAACACCGCCATGATGGACTTCCTCAAGGGTCTGTCTGCCTCTGGCGCTGTTGTCCTGGGTCTTGCCATTGGCTGCATGTGCGCCTTTGATATGGGCGGCCCGGTCAACAAGGCTGCTTACGTCACCGGTACCGCTATGCTCACCGAGGCCCTGGCTGCCGGTGTCGGCACCGACACCTATAACTTCGGCACCAACTTCATGGCTGCCGTCTCCGCCGCCTGCATCGTTCCGCCGCTGATCACCACCTTCGCCGTCATCGTCGGCAAGAAGTACTTCAGCCAGGAGGATCATGACGCCGGTATCGTCAACCTCATCCTTGGTTGCACCCACATCACCGAGGGCGCCATTCCGTTCATGACCAAGAACATCTGGCCCGTCATGCCCATCATGATGCTCGGTTCCTCCATCGCCTCGATCCTGACCATTATGTTCAACGTCCACGATCCGGCGCCTCACGGTGGTTTCCTGGTCCTGCCCGTTGTCGAGAACGGTCCGCTGTGGGTCCTCGCGATCCTCATCGGCGCCGTGGTCGGTGGCATCCTGTTCGTTGCTTTCAAGAAGTATGACTTCGAGAAGAAACAGAAGGCCGCTCCCGCCGCTGCCGCTAAGCCGGTCGAGGCTGCCAAGGCCGCTGCCGTCGAGGCCCCCAAGGCTGAGGCTTCCGACTTCGTGAAGGTCGAGAACGTTTTTGTCGCCGAGGATTTTGCTTCTCGTGACGAGGCCCTGAGCTTTGTCTCCAACCAGGCTGTCAAGGCCGGTATCGCTGACGACGCCGACGCCGTAATGAACGCCTTCCTGGCCCGCGAGGCCGAGGGCACCACGGGCATGATGGAGGGCTTCGCTATTCCGCATGCCAAGTCTGGTGCCATTACCGAGGCCGCCGTCATCGTCGTCAAGGACGACTCTGGCGTGACCGGTTGGGACACCATGGACGGCGCTCCCGTCAACGTGGCTATTGCCCTGCTCATCCCCGGTGCCCAGGCCGGCACCACGCACCTCAAGATCCTGTCCAAGGTCGCCGAGGCGCTCATGGACGAGGGCTTCCGTGCCACCGTTAAGGGTTCTACCGACGCTGCCGAAATCGCTAAGACGATCAACGCCCGTCTGGTCTAATCCCGCAGCTTGCGAATAACATCGCCCCCTGTATATAAGGCGGAGACTCCATCAGGGGTCCCCGCCTTTTTTCAAGTAACCCGGTACTGAGGGACATTTCCTTCCTGCCGACAGTTCGGGATACTCCTCAGTTCACAGGAGGGTATAGACAACCGCATCAACCAGATCAACCAGGCGAACAAATTATCAGCCAAAATTTCGTTCGCACGATATTGCTCTGGACCGACCGAGTTTCCGCAGCTCGCCTGCCGGGCGGGGCGGTTAAGTTTGTCGCGAGTTCCGCACGCAAAGGAAAGCACTTAATGTGCTTTCCGTCTTGCGCAGGACTGTAGAGCAGCAAACTTAACCGCCCCGCCCGGCAGGCGAGCGTGCAGGAACGACATCTGTCCAACAATTCGTGCGAAACATAATGAAAAACCGTTTGATGTGAGTTAATATAATCAACGTCGTGAATATGGCTCCTGTCGCATTGCTGATAGGGGTTAAACACAAAAAAGGAGTCAATTATGGTTTCTGAGAAGGCTACCCTCATTAATCCTCAGGGTCTTCACATGCGTCCGGCTGGCCTCTTCGCCTCCACCATGGGCAAGTACGCCTGCGACGTGACGGTCGTCACCCCCGAGAAGGAGGTCAACGGCAAGTCCCCGATGGCCCTCATGGCTGCCGGCATCCCCTGCGGTACCGAGGTCGAGGTCAAGTGCGACGGCGCTGACGAGGCCGAGGCTCTGGCTGCTGCCATCGAGCTCATCAAGAGCGGTCTTGGCGAGTAGAACTCAAACGGGTCGCATGTTGAACAACTAAGTTCATATTTGGGGGCGCAGTGACCTGTTTAAAGGGAACTGCGCTCTTTTGTCATGGATATGGCAAAACGCTTTATCACATGACACGGAGAGAGGAATAGGAATGTATCAGGGAGTCAACGCTTCCGAGGGCATCGGTATCGGCACCGTCATGGTTGCCGTCGAACCCGACTTGACGTTTGAGCCGCACGAGGTTGCTGATTCTGCAGCAGAGAAGGAGCGCTACCAGACCGCCCTTTCGGTCTTCTGCGAGAAGACCCAGGCTCAGGCCGACCACATGAAGGAGACGGTGGGCGAGGCCGAGGCCGAGATCATGAGCGGACACATCGTCCTGGCTCAGGACCCGGGCATGACCGACGCCATCAACGCCGCCATTGACGGCGGCACCTGCGCCGAGCAGGCGCTCATGGACACCTCGACCATGTTTGAGAACATGTTCCTGTCCATGGACGATGAGATGTTCCGCCTGCGCGCGGCAGACATCGCTGACATCCGCACTGGTATTCTGGCCGAGCTTTTGGGCAAGGAGGTCGTCGATCTCTCCGTCCTGCCCGAAAACACTGTCGTTGTCGTGCACGACCTTACGCCGTCCATGACCGCCACGATCGATAAGGCCCACGTTGCCGGTATCGTCACCGAGACCGGTGGCCGCACGTCGCACTCCGCGATCATCGCCCGCGCCCTCGAGATTCCGGCTGTCCTTTCGGTTGCCAACAGCTGCACCGCGCTGCGCAACGGCATGACCGTTGTCGTCGACGGTGGCAAGGGTATCGTCGAGGCCGATCCCGACGAGGAGACGCTCGCCGCCTACACCGCCAAGGCCGAGGCTTTCGCTGCCGAGAAGGCAGCCCTCGAGGCTTTCCGTGGCAAGCCGTCCGTGACTGCCGATGGCATCAAGAAGATCATTGCCTGCAACATCGGTAACCCCGATGACGTGCCCAACGCGCTCGATCACGATGCCGAGGCCATTGGCCTGTTCCGCTCCGAGTTCCTGTTCATGGATTCCGCCGAGCTTCCTTCCGAGGAGGAGCAGTTCAACGCCTATCGCAAGGTTGCCAGCGCGCTCAATGGCGCTCCGGTCATCATCCGCACGCTCGACGTGGGTGGCGACAAAGAGATCCCGTACCTGCACATGGTCAAGGAAGAGAACCCCTTCATGGGCTTCCGTGCCGTGCGTTACTGCCTGGCCAACCCCGACCAGTACAAGGTACAGCTCCGCGCTCTGCTGCGCGCCAGCGCCTTTGGTGATGTCAAGATCATGATCCCGCTCGTCACTTGCGTCGAGGAGGTCTTGGCCGTTAAGGAGCTCGTCGAGGAGTGCAAGTCCGAGCTGACCGAAGAGGGCCGCAAGTTCAACGAGAACATCGAGGTCGGCATTATGGTCGAGACGCCTGCCGCATCGCTGATCGCTGACCGCCTGGCCGAGGTCGCCGACTTCTTCTCGATCGGCACCAACGACCTGATCGGCTACACCATGTGTGCCGACCGTGGTAACGACACCATTTCTAACCTGTACCAGGTGTACTATCCCGCCGTGCTTCGCTCGCTCAAGAACATCATCGAGAGCGGCGTCAAGGCTGGCATCATGGTCGGTATGTGCGGCGAGGCCGCTGCCGATCCGCTGCTTGAGCCGCTGCTGATCAGCTGGGGCCTCGAGGAGTTCTCGATGAGCGCTCCGTCTATCCTTCGCGCCCGCAAGACCATCAGCCAGTGGACCAAGGCCGAGTGCGACGATCTCGCCGAGAAGGCGCTCGCCTGCAACACTGCCGAAGAGGTCAAGGCGCTGCTTGAGGCTGCCGCTCGCTAATTTGGTATCAGAGGTAACCGCGTGGTTGGAATGGGCTGGCCGCGCGGCCCTCAAATATACAGGGGGTACTGTAAATGTTCTACACGCTAACCGCTAACCCGGCTGTCGACATGACGGTTTCGAGCTCTCCGCTCGAGCCCGACGAGAACGTCCGCACCGGCTCGGCCAGCTACACGGCTAACGGCAAGGGCCTCGACGTGTCCTTCGCCTTTAAGAAGATGGGCGTCGACACCGTCGCGCTCGGCTTCTTCGCCGGCTTCACGGGCAAGTTTATCGTCGAGGAGGTCATGAACCTGGGTTGCCTGTGCCGCCCGGTCTGGACCGACGGCATCACGCGTATCAACACCTATGTCAACGATGGCCAGCACGAGTACGGCATCCTTAACCCCGGCGCCCCGATTACGCCGGAGCACCAGAAGGAGCTCTACAACATCCTGGACACCGCGGGCGATCTTGAGTGTCTGATCGTCTCCGGCTCCGTGCCTCCCAAAGCTACGCCCGACTTCCTGGCTCAGGTCATGGAGCACGCTCAGGCTCGTGGCGCCGACGTCGTCCTTGACCTGTCTTCCGACAAGCTCAAGGAGCTTGCTCACAAGAAGCCGCTGCTCATCAAGCCGAACCATCACGAGATGAAGGCCATCTTTGGCGTGCCGGTCGACACCGACGACGAGGTCCGCGTTGCTATGAAGATGGCTCACGATGCCGGCGTCCAGAACGTGCTGCTCACCCGTGGTAGCCGCGGCGACGCTTACTTCTCCAACGGCGAGGACATCTGGTACGCTAAGCGTGAGTTCAACATCAAGCTGGTCTCTTCCGTCTGCGCCGGCGACTGCACGCTCGCTGCGTTCCTGCACAAGTGGTACAGGGATCGCGACAACGTCGAGGAGGCCATGAAGCTCGCTATGGCCACCGGCGCCAACGTTGCCGAGTCCGTGGGTATCGGCGACTTCGGTCACGTCGATGAGTATAGCAAGCGCGTTGCTGTCCGCAAGCTCGATCGCAAGTAAGCGAAACGCTACATATTCTTGACCATATGGCGCCCCGGTTTAAGCCGGGGCGCTTATTTGTAAATTGCAAATGAGCTTCAGGGCAAGCACTCCTGATTTTTTTGCCCCTCCTTGCTGCTTTTCTGGCGACCTGCACGCGTTCTACACCGTTCGCCGAGTTGCTATGGTCTTTTCACAAGGTGTGGAATATACTTTCATTATCACGTTGCTCTGTGAAAGGAACATTCATGATTTACACGCTCACTGCAAATCCCGCCATTGATTACAACATTTCCTGCGACGGACTTTCCGCCAACACCGTCACCCGCACGCGCAACGCGGTCTATACGCCCAATGGCAAGGGTCTCAACGTCTCGTTCACCCTCGATCACTACGGTGTCGACACCACGATCCTGGGCTTTTTTGCCGGCTTCTCAGGCGAGTATATCGTCAAGGGCGCCGAGGCCCTGGGTGTGCCCGTCAAGCCCGTGTGGACTGACGGCATCACGCGCGTCAACGTTTTCCTCAACGCCGGTCCCGATACCGAGTACAACATGGTCAATGCAGGCGCTGCCATCAATGCTGCCAACGAGCAGGAGATGTTTGAGCTCATCGACTCGCTCGACGACATGACCTGCCTGGTCATTAGCGGCTCGCTGCCCCCCAACACCTCCGAGGGTTTCCTGGCCGAGGTTCTTCGCCGTGTTAAGGCAAAGGGTGCCGAGTTCGTGCTCGATATTTCGAGCCATCAGCTGGCCGATCTTATTGCCATGGAGCCGTTGCTCATTAAGCCCAACGACGATGAGCTGCTCGACATCTTTGGCATTAAGGTGAGCGGTGGCGACGACGAGTCCGTTAAGGGCGCTATGGCTGAGCTGCACGCCAAGGGCGCTAAGAATGTGCTGCTGACCCTTGGTGGCGACGGCGCGTACTTCTCCAACGGCGAGCACATTTGGTTTGCCAAACGCACCTTTGAGGTCAAGCTGCTCTCGACGGTCTGCGCCGGCGATTCCTCGCTTGCCGCCTTCCTGTCCGTGTGGCACGATGCCCCCGAGTGCGTCGAGGACGCCCTGCGCCTCTCGATGGCAACCGGTGCCAACGTGGTCGAGTGCCCTGGTTTGGGCGATTTTGCCAAGGTGGACGAATATAAGAAGCACATCGACGTTCGCCAGGTCTGCTAACCGTTTAGACACATCGTTGCCGAACACCCGCTTTGGATCTCCGAGGCGGGTGTTTTTATCTGTTGGCCGCATGGGCTCTGCTGTCTCGTTCGCGCGAATCGACGATGTGATTTCATGTGCGCTCACGCTTGTTTCTTGCTAGACTGCTTGAGAACCATCGTTTAACGCTTGCAAGCGTAGGAGGCCATAGGTATGTGTAATGTTTCGCTCAACGGTACGCAGCCCACAGATGCCTCCCTGCGTGTGCTACGTGCGCTTGAGGACGCCGGTCTCGAGGCCTGGTTCGTAGGCGGTTGGGTGCGTGACGCCCTGATGGGACGTCCCAGCCACGATGTTGACATGTGCTGTAGCGGCCTGTGGCAAGAGTCCAAGGCGGCGCTCGAGGCAGCCGGCATTGCGGTAGTTGAGTCGGGTATAAAATTTGGCGGCATTACCGCCCTTTGTGACGATGAGCGTATTGAGGTCACGACGTATCGCCTGGACGGTTTTTACACCGATGGTCGCCATCCCCAGAGTGTGGAGCGTGCGGCGTCGCTTGAGGACGATCTGGCACGTCGTGACTTTACTGTTAACGCCATGGCTTGGCATCCCCAGCGCGGTCTTGTCGACCGTTATGATGGCCAGGGCGACCTGAAGCGTAAGCTGATTCGTGCCGTCGGAGATCCCAAGCGTCGCTTTAACGAGGATGCGCTTCGCATGCTGCGCGCCGTGCGTTTTGCCTGCCGTCTGGATTTTATGATCGAGCCTAAGACCAAACAGGCGCTTGCCGAGTGCTCGCCGCTGCTCGATGCCGTGGCACGCGAACGCGTGGGCATTGAGCTCGAGGGGATTCTATCGACCGGACATGGGGGAGACGCGATGCTACGCTATCCCGAGCTTGTTTGCGCCGCCGTGCCCGAGCTTGCGCCGGCTCGTGGGTTTGACCAGCGCAGCGTCTACCACGCCTTTAATGTCTACGAGCATATCGCTCGCGTTTTGACGGTAGCGGGGGAGCTGGCGCTGTGTGACGGCGTGGCGCCTTCGTCGAGCTTAATGTGGGCAGCGTTTTTGCACGATGTCTCCAAGCCCGATTGCTTTACGGTCGATCATGCGGGCAGCGGCCACTTTTACGGTCATCCTGAGCTTGGTGCCAAGAAAGCGCGCGCTATTATGGATCGCTTGGCGCTTTCGCACGATTTGGTTCGCGACGTGTGTCTGCTTATCAGGTATCACGATAAGCCGTTGCGCCCCGAGCGCTCCTGTTTGCTCAATATGATGCGCTCGCTTTCGGGTGAGGGCGTCGACACGCCGCGTTTGATTGACGAGCTTATGGACCTTAAGCGTGCCGATACGCTGGGTAAGGCACCGTCGTGCTTCTATTACGTCGAGACGATCGAGGAGATGCGTTCGCTCGCCCACGAACTGTTGGAAGCGGGGGAGCCCTATACGCTTAAGATGCTTGGCATCAACGGAGGGGACCTGATTCGCGCCGGCGTCAAACCGGGGCCTGAGCTGGGACAGCTTCTCAACGTCGCCCTCGACGTCGTGATCGAAGACAACGTTCCCAATACCCGCGAAGCCCTTCTGGCCCACCTCAACCTGGGGTAGCTAATTTGGGACGGGGCTTTTTTAGCTACCCCGCTGTCAATAGGACGAACAATCGTGATTCTGGCAGGGGTAGCTAAAAAAGCCCCGTCCCAAAAGAGCTACCAGGTTGACCTGTGTGTTCCATAACCTCACGACAAAAATTGGCCAATTTGGAATTTCTTCTTGCGCTCGCGTTTTTTGTCCCGTAATATATGTCCTCGCAGCACGGCAGTGCAGGTGTCATGTGGCCCGTTCGTCTAGCGGTTTAGGACGCCGCCCTCTCAAGGCGGAGATCACCAGTTCGAATCTGGTACGGGCTACCACTTCTTTTCTGCTGAGGCTTATGGCCCGTTCGTCTAGCGGTTTAGGACGCCGCCCTCTCAAGGCGGAGATCACCAGTTCGAATCTGGTACGGGCTACCAAGTTTTGGATACCCGACCTTCTTTTCGAAGGTCGGGTTTTTTATTACCTGCGGGCTTGTCTGTTAATCCCATTTGCCCCATAGCTTTACGTTTTGCTTATCTCCCATACGGGTACAATAGGCCAGATACATTGACGGTCAGAAGGAGCCTCATGACGGAGTCCTCTCAGCATACCCCAAAGCCTCAAGTCGATGTTTCGGGCGGCGATGACAACAAGAGCGCACGTCGTGGTGCCATCTTTATTGGCATTGTGCTGGTGGGCTATATCGTCTATTTGGTCGTGACCGGTCAGATGGGTCAGTTCTGGGCCGCCATGGCTAGCGTTCAGGCGCCGTGGCTCGCTGCCGCGTGCTTCTGCATGTTCCTATACTTGTTTTTTGGCATCGTGGCGTACGCGATTGCCGTATGGCTCGATCCCAATTCGCCTGTCGGCATCCGCGACCTCATTTCGGTCGAGGCGAGCGGCATCTTCTTTGGCAACCTGACACCCATGATGATGGGCTCCACGCCTGCCCAGATTTATCGCCTGACCAAAGCCGGCCAAAATGTGGGCGAAGCGGGTGCCACGCAATTCACCCGCTTTATCGTGTACCAGTTTGGTTTGGTGGCATGGGGTGCCATTCTGCTGCTCGCCCGCATGCCGTTTTTCGCCGAGCGCTATGGCGACATGACGCTGCTTTGCGTCTTTAGTTTTGGCGGCCACTGCTGCATTCTTCTCGGCATCTTTGCCGTGGCGTTGATGCCCAAGACCGTCACGCGCGTCGCACATTGTATTATCAATTGGCTCGAGCGCATGGGCGTTTCCGCTACTAAGATCGAGGGCTGGCGTACCTTTGTCGATGGCGAGATCTACTCGTTCTCCGAGAAATTCAAACTCTCTGCCGGCCATTTTTCGTCCATGCTGCTCACGGTCGTCATCACCATGTTGCAGCTGGCGTTTTTCTACCTGGTTCCGTATTTTTTGATGCTTGCCTTTGGTCAGTACGACGTTGACTTTTTCTCGGTCATGGCGGCGAGTGCTTTTGTACAGCTGTTGAGTTCCGCCGTCCCGCTGCCTGGCGGCACTGGTGGTGCCGAGGGCGGCTTCGCGCTGTTCCTGGGTCACTTTTTTGGTACGGCAGCGACTGCCGGCTATCTGCTTTGGCGTCTGATCACCTTTATCGCGCCGACCATTTTGGCCGCCCCTCTTTTGGGCCTTAAGAGCGCTCATAACGAGAGTATCCATGCGCGCTGGGACCGTATGATGTGCAAGCTCGGGCGCACTCCTCAGAAGCCTTCTGCGTCCGTTAAGGCACATCCAACCTCTCAGGTTACCGTGGACCCCAATCAGCATGCTCAAAAGACTGCTGTGGCCTCTAAACCGGCACGGAAGACCTATGTTCGTCAGACTGGCGACGGTATCCGCGTTTCCCCTGCGGCGCTCAATAAAAAGAAGCGGCCCTAGAGCCCAGTTGGTGAGTCGTGCGTTCTTAATGATGCTCGTCATTGCGATGCTAGATGTAGGATAATCCTCTTACGTTGATTATCTCCCACTTGTACAGGAGCTATAGGTGGGCAGTTGACATGAAGGGGACACGTCTATGGCCACCACTAAACCGCGCCTTGACCGCCGCATCGTTCGCAGTCGCAATGCGATTCTTTCGGCATTCGAGCGACTGCTGATGGAAAAGCCCCTCGACGATATTACGGTGAGCGCCATCGCGCGCGAGGCAAATGTCGACCGTAAGACCTTCTACGTGCACTTTGGCACGGTGGACGGCTTGCTCGATGCCATTGCCGTGGATGTGGTCGAGATGATTGTCGACTCAGTCGAGAAGACGCTTTCCTCTATGGGCGGTAATACCAACGAGCGCGCACTCGGAGCGGCGGCGACCTTCTTCAAAACCGTTAACGAGGCGCTGTGCAACAATTTGGTGCTCAATCGCCAGCTGATTGAAAACATTCCGCTCGACGACTTTATGGCTCGTCTTCGTGCGCCGCTCGAACATGAGATTGCCGAGCGCGATCTGCTGCCCCAAGGTCTCAAGGACGAGATGTTCGATTACTACCTGGCGTTTTTGCTGTCCGGTATTATCGGTATCTATCGCACGTGGGCATTATCCGACGGCTCGGTTCCCATCGAGCGCGTCTCGGCGGTCGCCAACGACCTGACCCTGAACGGCCTGTCGAGCCTAGAGACCCGTTTGTCTTAGTGCGGCATCCCCTGGAGCTCCCTTGCCGCTTAGGTCGTCTATCCGTAGTGTGATGCTCGATTGATTGGGATGAATCTGAGTAAATACGCCCGGCGATATCCGAAAGATCGGTATCGGTTTTCTTGAATTATTGCGGGAGAGTGGTAAAACCTAATTTAGGTTGTTTTGAACCCGGTGACTATGGCCTGATTCTGATGGATATTCAGATGTTTGTTATGGACGGGCAAAGTAGCAATAAAACAGAGATTGAAAAAATACGTATGAATAATATCGTTTCCTTGTTTATGTTTAGTCGTTGTGATTATGAGAAAGTAAAACAGAATGCATGGGAAGAAAACTGGAAAGCCATGCGGCTGTATTCTGTTGTGGCGCTTGTTGCCTTTGGAGTCATAACGCTGCTGAGTGCGGTTTCTCTGAGTATCGGAAAATATAAATGGGTGTATCTGGCCTATACGTTCCTTTCTTTGCTCTATTTTTGCATTTCTCGTTGTCAACTTAGAAGCTTCTTGGGGAAAGAGCTGGTTATATACAGCTTTTTTGCCGCGCTGCTGCTGTTTGGCATTATTACGGGAACGGTAATTACGCCGGAGGAGCTCACAGTCAACTACATTGTGTTCATGATGGTAGCGCCGCTGCTGTTTACCGCTAGAGCGGCGGTCATGAACGGGCTGATCCTGAGCAGTATGCTGCTCTATATCGGACTTGCTTTCTTTGCGCAGCACGACCCAATTCTTTCCAAAAACCTCGTGAATGTTATTCTGTACGGGGTGCTGAGTATGTTTCTGACTGCCACGATGATGCGAAGCAAGCTCCAGAGAATTCTGTACCACAAGGAAATGGAAGCGTTGGAAGTCAGCAAGCGCGAATCGCAGGAACGACTCCTGAATTACGAGAGATTCCTCACGGACATGGTTCGGTATGCCGCTTCAGAAGCAACTCCGGACAAAGTATTGAATCAACTGGTGGAGTATATCGGACAGCGTGTGACCGCCGATCGAGCGTACATCTTTGAACAGAATGACCGCGGAACGTTTGACAACACCTACGAGTGGTGCAAAGCGGGCGTACCCAAAGAAAAAGATAACCTGCAGGATGTGCCGTATGAAGGCATCATTGAAACATGGTTTGCACAATATCAAGAATCTAACAATGCCATCATCCTTGACATTGAAGAATGCAAAAAAACAAACGAAGCCATCTATGAACGGCTGAAACCTCAGGGTGTCAATACCCTTGTGACAGGGCCAATCAAAATCAACGGCAAGATGGTCGGATTCTACGGTGTGGACAATCCTCCCAAAGAGAAACTGCACGAGATCTCGTATGAGATGGATATGATCGAGTTTATGGTCTCTTTTATGATAAGACTGCGCGATAATGCGAATGCACTGGAGCACAGTGCGTTATATGACCAGCTCACAGATTGTAAAAACAGAAAAGCACTGGATTGGGCGTACACAGAAAAGCTGGGGAAGTACTTTCCCCTGGCGGTTGTCATGTGCGACCTAAATGGCCTAAAGGAAATAAATGACCAAAAGGGACATGACGCCGGTGATAAAGCCATTGTGCAGACCGCACAGACGCTGAAATCTGTGTTCGGAAAGCGTCATGTGTATCGGCTTGGCGGAGACGAGTTCATTGCGGTTCTGCCAAACATCACACATCCGGCGTTTCAGAAACTACTGGAAACGGCAAAAAGCCAACTGGGGGCTACCGCGTCCCTCGGTACGACGATAAGCGGCACAAAGGACACGGATTTTGAGTCGCTTTTGAAAGCCGCAGATGCGCAAATGTATGAAAACAAGAGGCAATACTACATCGTGACAGGGAATGATCGGAGAAAGCACAGCTTGTGAGAGGGAAAAGCTGCGCATATAAACGTAAAACTGCACGGTATTTCACGACTTTGACCGCACAGGGCAGCACGGTTCGTGATGTCGCTTTCAAGCAGATGGATGTTGCATTTAATCAATCTGAAAATGCCCAGACGAGCATTTCGCCTGGACAAATAGTGCACCGCCTTTCATTAATCCTATTTTTCTCCGGTTGTTGTTTCGCTAAGATATAAAGCTTAGGGACACTAATACCGAAAGTAGGTTGGGATGAGGCAGATTAAGCGTGCTGTGGCTTTTGCCCTCACCTTTATCATGTGCGTCGAGGCCCTTTTGGGTAACGGCGTTGCCAGCGCGGTTGCCCTTACGCTTGAGGACGCCCAGTCGTGGCAGGACATTGTCCAACCGTTTACCGAGACCGATGCGGCGGGGGAGTCGGATGACAAGACCGGCTCGGACGCCGCATCGGGCGTCTCGTCGAGCGATAGTTCGGATGAGGCTAGCGCGAGTGCTTCGAACGACGACAAGTCTGACTCAAACACTTCCAACAACACCACCGCCTCCAACGAGGACATTTCTGGCAACCAGGATGCCGTTGACGTGGTCCCGCGCGACTGGTCGCACGATGCCAGCGCGCTCACGGTATCCTCCGAGGGCCTTGCCTTTGACAAGCGCCTGGGAGAGCTTGCTGGAGCAGGCCCCATCGAGAAAATTCCTGTGCAGCTGCCTGCCTCGCTCAACATCAAGTGTGTTCTCAACACGGCGCTGCTTGAAGGCGACACCTTTACCGTCGATCTTCCCGCCGGGCTCACATTCGACCTCGCTTCGGCCAAGCTCCAGGACCATGATGGCATCAAGCGCATTGCCCTCTATCGCTTGGACGCTGAGGGCAATACCACGCGTATCCGCCTGGGGTATGCACAGCTCACTGCCTCTAAGCTTACTGTGGCTTTCGCTACTCCGCATGACGAGCAGACCGATGCCGACCTTTCCTTTGAGGCTCAAGAGTCCTTTGCCGTCGATGCCGATGTACTGCTCGATTCCGCGCTCCTCAAAGACGAGGAGTCAACGCTTGACTGGGCGATACAACAGACGCAGACCGAGGGCGTGCGCACTTGCGAGCTCACTATTCCCGCGCGCTCCCATGTTGAGGAGCTTCTTGGGATTGATAGGGCCGATGCTTCCCCAACGGTTGCCGTCACTGCGGCGGGCACCTCCCAGGATCCGGTTTCTGCAGTGACCCCTGTGGATTCTTACGGCAGCAAGATCACGTTCACCACGCTTTGGGCCGATAACAACAACGCCAACCGCCCGTCCGCGGAGGCTCTCCAGAAACGAAACGAATACCGTGTGTTCTATTCTCTTGATGGCGGTAAGACCTATGTGGCGCTCACCAAGGACGGGGATAACCTGTCCGATGAGGCGGCCGCGCAGCTCGGATTTACCCAGGGGACCCTCGATGCCGCCAAGACCGATGGCCACTTGGTAAGCGTTGCAGCGTCCACGGTCTCCGAATACGAGGCGTCTGTGGTGCTCGCAGGCAAGCTTCCCGCCAAGGTCGTGACGCGAACGGACGACGGCACGGCGCAAGAACAGCCCATCACGTATGCAATTTCCCACGTGACGGCGGGCGATGGGGACGTGGAAGTCAAAACTGGCTCGACGCTCTATCCTAACTCCAACGCCGACCCTTCGCAGCGCTCTGAGTCTGGCGACTACATCGTGCCCGACTCCTCCATGCTGAGTGACCGTACGGACTATGTGGAGCCCTTTGCCAAAGAATGTCTGATGATGCTCAAAAACGTTAGCTTTAACGTCGATGTCCACATCGGCAACGATATGGTGGATCACAACCTTTCCGGCGATCATGGCTGGTATTCGACATGGGGTCAGTACCTGACCCTTACGGCTGCGCGGCATATGGGTGCGTCTGACGACAAGGATGTAAGCAATATCAACGGGGACGGTCTTCTGCAGCTCATCGAACGCGAGCTCTTTAGTGTTACCTGGAATGACAATGCTTCCAACAACTATGTTATAAGCGGTCGCATGCCGGCCTACCATCCATCCGGCGTATCGATGAAGTACCGCCTGATCCAGCAGACAATAGATAACTCTGGCACCTCCGACTATCGCGATGCCTACGAGGTCTCCTACGACAACAAGGCCGTTCCCGACTATGCGAGCGATATCTCCGCGTGCTACAGCGGCGGTACTATGACGGTGCGCCATACGGGCACCACGCGGTTTGAGGCTACCAAGGTCTGGCTCGACGACTACGCGCCCGGTTCGACCGATTCCAATGGCAACGAGATTTCGCGCCCTGCGGCCACCTATACCCTGTGGCGCTATTCCGCAAGGCCCGGCAACGATGCGCGGAGCGCGGCGCAGGTGGTCGTGATGACGGGTGATCGCAAAGGCGAGTTCGTAAAGCTCGAGGTCACGGCCGAGCAGAATAATAAGCTGGGCGCGAGCTACAACAGTGAAGACGGTTCCATCAACAACGCTAAGATGGACCTTGGGAAGATGCTGCTCGATAAGTACGGCACCGATGGCTTCACGCAGTTTGCCAAGTACGATCCCGAGGGCTACCCCTATATCTACCAGCTCCGCGAGTCGACCCTCGCGGGTTATGAGCATGTGTTCGGCAAGGTCGACAACGAGGGCAACACGACGGGCGATCTCGGTCCCAACTATTTCAGTGCAAGCGATACATACACCGAGTATTTGCTTGATGGATGGATGCGCTCCGATTCCGACAACTTTGGCGTCTACAACGGCGGTACGCTCACCAATCGTCGTGCTGAGACCGAAACCGTTAGCGCCAAGAAGCGCTGGGATATCGGCGCCTATCAAGATCAGCTCGGTACCGTCGAGGTGAGCTTTCAGCTCCAGCGCATCCTTAAAGAGCATGCTACATACAACAACGGACAGTGGTTCTCTAAGGAAGATCCCATGTATGGAGCTGATGGCTCGCTTATCGGCACCTATACCTGGAACGACGTCGCTGACGGTCGCGTCACGCTTAACGGCTGGAGCGCCGAGAATTCTGAGCAGTCCTTCTCGAAGAGCGGTCTGCCCCGATATGACGAGCTGGGCAACGAGTACGTTTACCGCTGGCAAGAGGTTGAGGTGCTGGACACGCAGGATCCTGACCGGTTCTTTGCCTTGCCTACCACACCGGACGGCCCGTTTCAGTTTTATGGCACGTTTACTGATGCTAACGGCAACCAGAATCTCCTTTTCTGTTATGGCAAATATGATGCTAAAGAGAAATGTTTTGTCAACAGCTACGTGGATACAGTTGATGCGACCGTTGATAAGTATTGGCAGGCCCTTGATGCCGAGGGCAATCCTATTTGGACACAGGATGCCAAACAATGTGGTAATGGCGTTGCTCCAAAGGTAACGGTCAAGGTAATCCGCAACGATTCGCTGTTTACAACGATTGAGCTGGACGGTCGGGTTGATTCCACGCCCAATCTTCAGACGATTCCTGGCTCTTCCTGGGAGCTTGGCTGGTGGGAGACGAGTCCTTGGCATGTTGAGTTTATCCGTCTACCCAAATATGACGACAACGGGTCTAAGTACGACTACCTCTTTCTTGAGGAATCGGTGGATGGCTTTAACCTAGACCATACGGTTCGCGGTATCGACCCCGAGTCTCGCAAAATCTATACCAAGTTTTATAACCGGCCCGTGATTGAAGGCAATGCCTCCAGTTCGAAATTTGCGGTCTCCAAGAAATGGCTTGATAGCGGCAACGCTGCCTCCCGCGTGCCTGTTGAGATTGGCCTGTATGCGAATCACGATATCTATTCTCACAGGGATAGACAGTTGGCCTATAGAGAGGGTGAACTGATTAATAAGGTCACTCTTAACGAAGAGAACTCTTGGTACGACGAATTAAATGTCCCAGTTGGCGGGCTTTCCAAGAATGACGTCTCTATCAGAGAGCTGTCTACGCTTAATAGCAGCGATACACCAGACGACCTAAAATATGAGGTCATCGATCGCGATACTGCTGTTCGCAGGGCTACAGACGGCTCTGCCGAGGAGATTGCGGCCTATCGTTCGCTGCTTAGAAATTGGCCTGAGACGGATACCTCTACTCGCATGATCTCCAAGAACCTTTCGCAGGGCTTTTCGTATGAGGTTTCGTATGGGGAAAATCTCGATAAAAATTCTCTCGAGGTCACGAATCGCCGCGTTGGTTCGGTGGATATCTCTATCGATAAGACCTGGGCTGACGCTGGATCCGATGCGAGCAAGCGCCCCAAAGCTCAGATAACAATCTCTGCGCCCGCATCGAGCTCCGAGTTTAGGTTTGTCTATGACAGTAGCCGGGAGCTGTCCGTTATGGTTGCCGGTAAAATCGACCAGCCTCTAAAGAAAAAAGATTCGGAGGGCAACTTTAGCCAGCTAACTGGGTCTGCTGACGCCTCCGAAAACACCGATGTGATTGTTTCAGAGGATTCAAAGTCCATTACCTTTACGGTCGATGTGAACAAGGCCTCATCCTTCTTCTCCGTCGTGGGACTTCCTAAGTACGATCTTTCCGGCGCCATCGTTGATTGGAAGGTCAAGGAGCATATCGTCAATGCCGGTGACTATCGATCCGTCGGCGGACTTTCGAGCACAGACTTCGGTTCGCCCTGGCATCAGGAAGACCAGCTCAACTATTCGTTTACTAACAAGCGTACGGGCACCAAGGACGTGACGTTCCATACCAAGTGGTTTGACCACTACGTCAAGGACGTCCTCAACCAGCGCCCTGACGTTAAGCTGGTGCTGTATCGTGCGGCTTATACGTATGACGATAACGGCAATATCATTATAGATGGCGAAGGAAATCCCGTAATCACGCTCTCGTCGGTTTCTCCTTCCGAGTACGACGGCCACTTTGAGTGGGTGTCGTCCGACCCAGCCGATCGCCTGCGCAACGACACCAAGGGTGACTTTACCCAATACGCCACGTTCAAGAACCTTCCCAAGTACGACGGCAACGGCGGACAGTACGTCTATTACGCGCGTGTGGATATGAATGTCCTGGATGACACCAAGGGCGCGCTCGACTACTATGATGACGATACGGTTTCGCAGGATCCATATACAAAGGACCCCGGCTCGTGGGATAAGGCAGATGACGAGGTTGGATCGTTTGCCGATTGCCTCCTTGCAGACAACGACCAGCAGCTCGTTTACCGTGAGGACTCGACGTTTAATTTCCATATCCACGGCTCGGTAACGGTCTCGGGTGAGAAGCTGTGGGAGAACGTCCCTGTCGGTTACTCCAAAGACGACCTGCCGGCGATTTCTATCTACGTGCAGCGCCGCCTGCTTAAGGGTTCGTACGGAGCTAACGGCAACTGGACCGATGGCGCTGCTTTGCCTTGGTCTGGCCTTGCACTAACTGTGGATGATACGCAGGCAAAGGGCTATAGCGTGGCCAGCTCTAATACGGGTAAGACCGACTCTGGTCAGGAGATCCTTGACGGCAAGACTGCTGTGGCCTGGACGGACAGCCTTGAGAAGGACGGCAACAACTGGACGTTCAGCATCGGCCAGTACGGGGACAATTCCAATAGCAACGCTCTGCCGAGCGATAATAAGCTCGCTGCCTACGATGCCGAGGGACGTCGCATTGAGTACCGTGTGCGCGAGGTCATCGATGGCATTGTTGGTAAGGACGGTTGGCACCTCACGTCCGAAAGCGAACTCGAGAAGGCCTTTGACAAGGTCTACGATATTAGATATACGGACTTCTCGATCAGGAATACCTATAAGTCTAAGCAGAGCAAGCTCACGCTGTACAAGGTCTTTACGGGGCGTGCCTACGTTGACACCAAGTACCCCGACTCGACGTTTAGACTGTACCGCTACTACGTCAAGGATGATGACTCCAAGAGCGCTCTGACCTTTGTGGCTGAGCAGACGCTCAAGGGCGAGGACGTCAATCATGGCACCGAGTCCGGTGCTGTCACGTTTGACAACCTCGACATCTACGCGCCCTCAGGTGCCAAGTGGCAATACGTTGCCGTTGAGGTTGTGCCCAACGGCTACACCGCCACGAGCGGCATGGGCGAGCTTGCCGCCGATGCTTCTGGTTTTAAGTCTTCGGATGAGTGGGCGGCCGCCAACGGCGTGTCGCTTCCCACGGACGTGACCGGTGCCCTCTCCATGGGCCCCACCGTTGAGCTTGAAGAAGCTGGCACTGAACCCGACGTGACGTTTAAGAACGCCTATGAGCCTGCTACTGCGACGCTTACGGGTAAAAAGATCTGGCAAGACCGTAATAACGTGTTTAGCACGCGGCCTGATTCGATCACGATCGAGTTGACGCGTAAATACCAGAACGGCACCTTGGATGAGGACCTTGATGCTGGCCTGGTCAATCTCCAGTGCGATAATCCTGATCTGGAGAACTATATCTCCTGGGACAGATCTTCTGATACAGGTTCTTGGACCTATACCATCAAGAACCTCGAAAAATGGGCGCCCGATGGTACCCTGTGGCGATATGACGTTCGTGAGACGGTGACGCCGGATCAATATCGCATAAGCGGTAACGGCGGCTCGTGCCTCTCCGATCCAGGCGAGCTCCCCAATATCACCAACGTCCTGAATGGCCAGGTTGGTTTTTCCAAGCAGTGGGATGCTCTTGATTATTGGAAGCAACGGCCGATCCAGTACTTTACGCTCCAGGCGCGAGAGGCTGGCACCGACTCTGATTGGAAGGAAGCGGGCACGTTCTTTACCGCTCATGGTGTTAACGTGGGTACCGCGTCGAGCTATAAAGACACGGTCAACAACATAGATACCGGCCTGACGTGCTATACGCTTTCTAATGGTTCGGTCGTTCGTAAAACGGTCGATCAGCTGACGCCAAAGGAAAATGACGGCAAGGATCCCTACAACTTCAATAGCCATTGGACCATGCTCCCGCTCTCTCTCGGTGCCGGTTCTTCTGCGGTTAACGTTGAATATCGCGTTGTCGAAAGCCTTCTGGTCTATGAGCAGCGGGGGTCTAAGGTCAAGGTCTATCTTGACTGCGATAAGAACGGAAACTACTCAATAAGGGGTAGCGGGGCGAGCATCTACCTGCCTTCTCAGACTGAAGAGCATGCATCTGGAAGCTCAACCTGGAAATCGAACATTACCAACGAGTTGAAGGGTAAAACGACTTCGATAAAGGTTCGCAAGACCTGGGACGATGGTGGCAACGCTTGGGTAACTCGTCCGGGCACGTCTTCTCCAAATGGCTCCTGGGCTACGACGTTTGTCCTGCAGCGCTCTTCTGATGGCGGGGATACGTGGGAGTGGTTTACCAAGTACGGGTCCGTTGTCGCCAATCCATTTGTCTACGATCCATTTAACGGTTGGATTCTTAACGATAGCCTGCTTACCCGAAATGTCAGTGTCGCAGATACCAATGATTCCTTTGATGAGTTGCCTGCGCAAGGCGTTGGTGTGAAAGATCAGGCCGTTAAGTACCTTGAGTACCAATACCGCGCAGTGGAGCTGGTTAAGGGTAGCTATCTGGCTACGACCGCTCCGAGTGATGTTCTGGCCACGAGCGGCGACGGGTCGATGCGTCTTGAGCTGGTGCCGGCCTCAGAAGAAGGAGGGGTTCAGCACTATGTGAACACGCTGCTGACGACCACAGTTACCGGTACTAAGACTTGGAATGACTGGGGCTCGGGGCTTGCTTCGACGCTTGATCCTTCTACCTGCCGTATTAAGCTCAATTTGTATCGAAAGGTTGCGGGTGGCAGCGAGGAGCTTGTCAAGGTTGCCGATGCCACTGGCGCCCTGCGTGATGCGGCGCCTAAGTGGACCAAGAATGAAGATGGCACCTGGACCTACAAGTTTACGGGATTGCCCCAGACCGACCAGAACGGCAAGGTGTATTCCTACAGCGTGAAAGAGGTCGACGGGTCCGTTGCCGGTTGGTATAACGCTCAGAATGATAAGGGCAACCTTACCAACGCTGCGACGCGCTTGACGTTTGACAAGGTTGAGGGCGGCTCGGGCACCGGCGCCGCGACCGGCGATGCGCTCAACGGCGTGAAGTTGGAGGTCTCGGATAGCACTGGCAAGAAGGTCGCTACGTGGTCGCGCGATGAGAATGGCGCTGTTTCCGTTACTGTGGAGGACCGTTATGGCAAGGCTGGCGCCGGCGAAATCGCTGGCTGGATCGTGGGTTTGCCGGCAGGGGAGTACAAGGTTCACGAGGCTGTGGTGCCCGCGGGCCATGTCGCCGTGGCGGACTTCACGGTCAAGATCGGCGTCGATGGCGTCGTGACGCTCGAGGAGCCGCCCGAGGGCGTCGAGCTCGAGGAGCCGCCCGAGGACGTCGAGCTCGACGCTTCCGTCGCCAAGATCACGGTGGCCGACCCGCTCTACCGCTCCGCCTTCTCGCTGGAGAAGGTCTACAGGCACGGAGATTCCGAGCTGCCGGTCGCGGGCATGACGTTCGACCTCTACCGCGGCACCTACCATGCCTCCTCCGTTGACGGCGGCGGCGTGAAGATCGCCGCGATCGTGACTGATGCCGATGGCAAGTGGGGCGCGGACGGCTCCGCTGAATGGCTCAACCGCGATGACGCCTTTGGCGTGCTCGCTGGCTACTTTGTCAGGCAGTCCGACGGCCTGCCCGCGGGCAAATACTACCTGGTGGAGACGGGCGAGTCCGCGCTCACCAAGAAGCCCGGCGCGGCCGGCGCGGTGACCGAGTTCACGCTCGGCGACAACGACAGGGGCGCGGTGAAGGCCGTCAAGGTCGAGAACGGCGAGTTCAACGCGGGGCTCGCCATTGAGAAACGCGATGCCGCGACCGGATCTCCGGTCAACGGTGCGGGCTTCGAGCTCGTCTACACGCCGCTTGGGAAGACTGACTCCGTGACGATCTCCGGGCTTAAGACCGGCTGTTCATATGTGCTCGACGCGACGGGCACGCAAGTGGCGGCGCATTCCTCAAATGCGGACGGCTGCCTTAAGGTGACGGGCCTCAAGAAGGGCGGCTATCGGCTTATCGAGACGGTTTCCGCAACCGGCTATGCGCCGGTTGCGCCGGGCGGCTCGCTCGTGAGCTCGTTCGATGTGCTCGATGCTGCCAATGGGGTCGGCAACGTGCTCGCCACGGCAGACAGCTCGGCTCCCGTCGTTACCAACGAGCCGCTGCTGGGTAGCGTGTCGATGCGCAAAGTCGACGAGGGCGGACAGCCCATTGCCGGCACAACGTTTAAGCTGCAGCTCAAGAGCGGTTCGGACTGGGTCGATGTGGGCGATGGCCGCGCAACCGATACGGATGGCTCCATCGTGGTGACGGATCTCGCGTGGGGCACCTATCGCTTTGTCGAAGTCGCCCCCGCGGCTGGCTATTACCTCGATCGCGAGGAAGTCGCTACAAACGAACTGACCGTTACGGCAGATAATGTGGCCGGTTCCATCGAGTTACCGCTCGACTGCGGCACAGTGACCAATACGGCTTTTGCCCTAAAGCTCCTCAAGCGTAATGGGTCCGGCGATGCGCTGCCCGGTGCGGTCTTTACTGTTGAAGGCCGGTTTGCCGACGGCTCATCTGTCGTTGAACTTACCAGCGGCGACGATGGCATCGCCTCGCTTGGCTCGGCCCAGCTCGTGGCCGGGGAGACCTATACCGTGACGGAGACTGCGGCGCCTGCCGGTTACATGATCGGCGACGGTACCGCCGCGAGCGCATCGTTCTCCTTCTCGGTTGCCGCAGACGGATCTTGGTCCGCTGTGGGTGAGAGCAACCCCGCCGTCTGGTCCATGAGTGGCACGGGCTCGCTTGAGCTTGCTGTGACCGATAAGGCCCATACGGTCTTGCGCTCCAAGGACGGCATGCCCGGCACGGGCGACAGTCTGTTTGCCGTCTCTGACGCGCTCGCAACGCTTGGTCTCATGGCGCTTGCCATTGGCTTGCGTCGCACGCGTCGACGCAGCTAGGCGGTTATTAATTACGCCAAAGCGGGGCATACGGTTCATCACCGTATGCCCCGCCTTTCTTGTCTGATGCGTTATCCCGCGTTAGTAGCTGCCCTTCGCCGCTCGTATCGCTTTCGCCCATGATCGTGCCGCCTGTTACCGTGCGCCCTCGTTGACGCTCTGACCGGCCGGTTGGGGCGGGTGCGTATACGTGTTTCTTTCAGCATTAAAAGGTAGGTGACACGAGGCTTTGTTGTGTTGCATGTGATGTGCTACGAGTGCACGACCACGCATAGGCCTACGTTGATGCAATCGTGGAGTGCCTTGGCATCGGCCAGACGCAAGTTGATGCAACCGTGGCTGCCGCACCATTTGTACGAATTTGGGTCGTCAAAGCTCTGATCGTTTTGCCATGTTGCATCATGGAAACCAACCATGTTGCCTTCAAACGGCATCCAATATGACACGGGGCTTTCGTATTTTGGTTTTCCGGTCTTTGGGTCTTTGGCACCGATGAGCTTGCTTGCGCCGTCATTGCTATTGATCTGCCAAACGCCCTCGGGGGTGGCATCCTCTCCCGGTTTGCCCGAGATAAAGTTGGCCTCCCAAACGATATTACCGTTCTCGTCATAGTAGCGCGCGTGCTGCTCGGACAGGTCGACGTCGATATACGCCTTCCAGTCGGGCTCTCCCTTTGCGGTATAGGTGTCGGCCTTCTGGGAGTACTTAATCTCGATTTCGCCGGTCTGCTTGTTGTTAATGGCGTCCTCGACCTGCTTGGCAAGCGCGTCGCTATCGACGGACCAGCCAAAGTCACCGCCCTCGACGGCACATTCTTTGCCGTCGGCACGCGTCCACCAGCGGGTGGTGCCCACGGTATTAAAGCCGTTGGCGAGCTCGGCTGCCCAGCTACCGATCTGCGACGTATCGAGTGTGGGGTTGGCCGGATCGGCAAAGCTGATCCACTGCAACACGGAGCTGCCGTCGACCTTGCCGGCATCCTCGCCGTTGAGCTTGAGGGTCACGTTGACGCCCAAGAAGTTGTTGGCGGCATCGCATGCGGCCTGAATCTGATCATTGGTCAGCGTTTCATTGAGCGGCTCATAGGCATCGTTGCCGAGCTTGGAAAGATCTACGGTCTCGGCCAGCGAGGCAAGCTCGAGCTCGGCATACTTAATGACATGCTCGCGGTTGAGTTTTTCGTTGGAGCGCGCCTTCTCGACGGTAAACTTGCCGGCTTGCTCGTCATAGGAGCTATTGGCCTCGAACGTACCCGAACGGCCCTCGTTAAACTCGTCAATGGCGGCGCCCAGATCCTCCTCAAACTTCTTTTGGTCAAAGGTGTCAGAGAGCATGGACAGGTCGACGTCTTGTTCAAGATCGACTTCGTTGGAGGTAGCGATTGTTTTGGTCTTGCCGCTTAAGGATTCCACAAGGCGGACCGGCCATATAAAGGCTTCGTTGCGGCTGATGATTTCTTTTGCGGCAGCTTCGCCGTCGACGATGGGTTCATCGGACTCGGGCTGATAGGCCCAGTTAAAGTCATCGCCTGTCACGGTGAGCTTATAGTGCTTCCATGCCGAGTTGACCTTAGTGGCAGCAGACGAAGCGTTGGAGAACGAGACGTCGACGCCGGCAATGGTGGTGTTGGGGTAGGCTACCTGCGAAAATGCGACAACGCCAACAATGTAAACGACAACAATGAGGCCCAGAGCAACGAAAAGGGTCATTTTGGCCCCGGATTTTTTCCCGTTGGCGTGGTTCTCTGACCCACGGGGGCCCTTGTGATGGTTTTGCGTGTGTGAAGGCGCGTGCTTAGTCGCTTTATTGCCCTGACGCTGCTGATACGCATGGGGGTTCTGGCGCTGTGAGGTGTTTCCCGAACCATGCTTTGTGCTATGCGTTGGCGTAATGGGGCGCGGCGACTGAACGCCGCCGGTAGGCCTAGAAGGCTGCTGCGGATCGGGAATCAGTTGGGTGCGGTCGTTTTGCGACATCGTATGCATATCCTTCGAGTTTCGCCTTGCGGCTCATCGTGTTTTTACTGGGCTTGCATTATAGCGATTACCTAGTTGTTTGTGGTATTGAAACGGTGGCATTGGCAAGAGGTTGGACATTTGTCCCACCTCTTGTTTTGGACTGCTCTTTATCCGCACACACCGCATTTAGCGCAAGCCGAAAGTGCTGCGGGAGCTTGTGCGATGCCACCCTTGGCCGTCTCGCGCAGCGTGGCCGGCAACGCGTGGCCCACCGAGAGCATGACGTGTGCCATCTGGTCGAAGGGCACAAGGCTTTTGATACCTGCAAGGGCGAGCTGCGCCGAGCTAAATGCGGCCGCCACGCCGATCGCGTTGCGGTTTTGGCATGGCACTTCGACAAGGCCGCCCACGGGATCGCATACAAGACCAAGCAGATTGCTCAGTGCGATAGAGCTAGCGTCAAGTGCCTGCTCGGGCGTGCCGCCCAGCATCTGGACTAGCGCGGCAGCGGCCATGGCGGCGGCGCTGCCCACCTCAGCCTGACATCCGCCTTCTGCACCGGCGACGCAGGCACTTGTGGTGAGGTTGAGACCAATCGCGGCAGAGCAGTAGAGTGCGTCCATGACCTGTTCGTCATCGAGCTGTAGATGGTCGGCGAGCGCCAACACGCAGCCGGGCACGACGCCCGCAGAGCCGGCCGTGGGGGCGGCGACGATGACGCCCATGGTGGCAGAGCGTTCAAGCACAGCCATGGCGCGGGCTACGGCTTCGGTTTGGACGGCGCCCATCAGGTTTGTGCTCAGATCGTTGCGGCGTGTGGCGTCGACGAGTTTTGCCTCGCCGCCGATAAGCCCGCCGAGCGAGCGCTGCGGTGCGGCGATGGGCGCCGTTGTCTCCTCGCGCATGACCTCGAGTACGCGGCGCATGGCGGCGACGGCGTGCTGCTCGCCGGTCAGGCGGGCTTCGCGTACGGCCATGACGGCGCCAATGTTGAGGCCCAGTTCGGCGCAGGCGTCGAGGAGCTGTTCGCCATCGTCGAAGATTTCCTTGGCGGAAACGCCGGGGGAGAGCGATGAGGCCGAGCCGGGAAGCTTAATGAAGGTGGCGTAATCGACATGGTCGAGCATGCGTAGCATGGGAACGACGATGTCATCGGGGGTGCCGTCGGTCTCAAAGACGGAATAAGCTTGGCCGCCTACCTCGGTGCGGTAGGTGCGGCAGAAGGCAATGTTTACGTGTGCGTAGGCGAGCTGGTTCGTGAGGGCGGCGAGAACGCCGGGTACATCCTGGTGCGCCACAAACAGGGTGGAATACATGCCCGAGATATCGACGCCGACGCCGTTGATGCGGCTGATGCGCATCTTGCCGCCGCCAAGGCTCTCGCCCCGGACCTGCGCAGTGGCGCCCGTGTCATCGACCATGTCGATGTCGACGGTGTTGGGGTGGATGGAGGCGTCGTCGCCCTTAATGTCAAAGTGATAGCTGAGGCCCTGCTCGCGCGCGAGGTCAAAGGCCTGCTTGATGTTCTCGTCGTCGGTATCGAGGCCCAAGATGCCCGCGACGAGTGCGCGGTCGGTGCCATGGCCGCGGTAGGTGTGGGCAAAGGAGTTCCACAGGCCAAAGGTGACCTTGGTGATGCGGCCTTCCAGCAGGCTGGCGGCAACCTGGGCGCAACGCAGGGCGCCGGCGGTGTGCGATGAGCTGGGGCCGACCATGATGGGGCCCAAGATCTCGAATGCCGAGGTCGTAGCTAGTGTTTGCGGCTTGCCTGCCATGGCTGCTCCTTCTCTATCTCGTCGTCCCGAGGGGCGGGGCACACGCTGTCCCGCCGTTCCGAGGGCTTTAGTATTTGGTCGCCTGCTCGGACAGTCCTGACTCGCACGGAGAGCACATTAAGTGCTCTCCGGCTCGTGCGGAACTCGCGATCGACCAAATACTAAAGTCCTCGGAACTTAGGATACATGGTTGGAGTCGCTCTGCTGCAAAATTTATCGGCCTGTGACCTATTCCATGTCCCAGGTCGGCTCATCTTCACCACCTTTAAATAAAAAAGAGGTACCGATTGTTCCGGTACCTCTTTTTGGTGCGTTTTTATTTGGCTGTGGCTTTTCTCGTTAGCTTACAGGCCGCAGGCTGCTTTGAGTTCGTCGATGCGGTCCGTTTTCTCCCAGGTAAAGTCGGCGTCTTCGCGGCCAAAGTGACCGTAGGCTGCCGTCTTTTCATAGATGGGGCGACGCAGGTCCAGGTCGCGGATGATTGCGCCCGGGCGCAGGTCAAAGGTCTTCTCCACGGCCTCGACGATCTTGTCCTCGGCAACATGCGCGGTGCCAAAGGTGTCGACCATGATCGACAGCGGCTTGGACACGCCGATGGCGTAGGCCAGCTCGACCTCGCAGCGATCGGCCAGACCGGCGGCGACTACGTTCTTGGCGACCCAGCGAGCGGCGTATGCGGCAGAGCGGTCGACCTTGGTGCAGTCCTTGCCGCTAAAGGCGCCGCCGCCGTGACGGCCGTAGCCGCCGTAGGTGTCGACGATGATCTTGCGGCCGGTCAGGCCCGTGTCGCCCATGGGGCCGCCCACGACAAAGCGTCCGGTGGGGTTCACATAGATATCGGCGCCATCCCACGGCATGTTCTCGGC
Source organism: Collinsella sp. SGI.184 (assembly GCF_050313415.1). Lineage (NCBI taxonomy): Bacteria > Bacillati > Actinomycetota > Coriobacteriia > Coriobacteriales > Coriobacteriaceae > Collinsella > Collinsella sp. SGI.184. Next base: position 126,336 of record NZ_JBNPLJ010000001.1, read on the forward strand.
ATCCATGACGGGTGCGATGACATGCTCGATGAGGTCGGCCTTGATCTTGCCCATGTCCTCAACTTCGGCAGCGTGCTGCGTGGAGATGACGATGGTTGTGACCTCCACGGGCTTTCCGTCCTCGTAGCGCACGGTGACCTGGGTCTTGCCGTCGGGGCGCAGATAGGGCAGGGTGCCGTCGTGGCGCACGGCGGACAGGCGTTCCGCCAGGCGGCTTGCCAGGTAGTGCGGCATGGGCATGAGGGTCTTGGTCTCGTTGGAGGCGTAGCCAAACATCATGCCCTGGTCGCCGGCACCGATCAGGTCGATCGGGTCGGTGGTGGCGCCGGTCTGGGTCTCAAATGACTCGTCGACGCCCTGGGCGATATCGGGGGACTGCTCGTGGATGAGGCTCATGACGCCGCAGGTATCGCAGTCAAAGCCAAACTTGGCGCGGTTGTAGCCGATGCGGCGGATGACGCCACGGGCGATTTCCTGCACATCGACGTATGCCTGGGTGCGAATCTCTCCGGCGACGATGACGGTGCCGGTGGTCACGAGGGTCTCGCAGGCGCAGCGGACGTTTTCCACATTGGCGGGCACCCCGTTGGGCGCAATATAGCCCTGCTCCTGCAGCTCTATTTCTTTGGCGAGGATTGCGTCGAGGACGGCATCGCTGATCTGGTCGGCGATCTTATCGGGATGGCCTTCGGTCACCGACTCCGACGTAAACACAAAAGACCCCTGCTGGGGCGGGATGGAACGAAGCTCTTCTGACATGATTGTCCTTTCGAATAACGTGTCCCAGCGACCGTTACCATTCCGCCGGGCTCTGTATGCAGGGGCACATCATAGCGCGTAAATCCAACATTCACACCCTTTACGCACCTACTTATGAGGTAGCTAATTTGGGACGGGGCTTTTTTAGCTACCCCGGCTGATTGTTTGCTGGTTTAGCCGATAGCCTGCCGGGGCAGCTAAAAAAGCCCCGTCCCAAATTAGCTACCCGGCTTCGATGACTGGGTCGGTGCCCTTTGTGCGGAGGTGGGCATTGTTGCTTTATACTGGTGCGGTTAGACATCCATCCTGCAATCGAGGAGATTTCCATGGCATCAGACGTTCGCGTCCGCTTTGCACCCTCACCGACGGGCAAGCTGCACATCGGCGGCGCCCGCACCGCTATCTATAACTGGGCTTTTGCCCGCGCAAACGGCGGCACGTTCATCCTGCGCATCGACGACACCGACCCCACCCGCTCTACCGACGAGAACACGCAGATCATTCTGCGCGCTATGCGTTGGCTGGGCCTGGACTGGGACGAGGGCCCCGAGGTCGGCGGCGACTATGGCCCCTATGCCCAGACCGAGCGCCTGGACCTGTACAAGCAGGCCGCCCAGAAGCTTTGGGACGAGGGCAAGGCCTATCCCTGCTTCTGCACCAAGGAGCAGCTCGAGGCCGACCGTAAGGCCGCCCAGGAGCGTAAAGACCCCTTCCAGGGCTATCAGCGCCGCTGTCGCGATCTCGATCCCGAGGAGGCACGCCGCCGCATCGAGGCCGGCGAGCCCTACGTCCTTCGCATCAAGGTGCCCGAGGACCGCGGCGATGTCGTCATCCACGACGCCGTCCACGGCGAGGTGACCTTCGACGCCAAGGAGCTCGACGACTTTGTCATCTTCCGCTCCGATGGCACGCCCACGTATAACTTCGCGACTGTCGTCGACGACGCCATGATGAAGATCACCCATGTCATCCGCGGCGACGACCATCTGTCCAACACCCCGCGCCAGGTCATGGTTTACGAGGCCCTCGGCGCCCCCGTTCCCACATTCGCCCACATCTCCATGATCTTGGGTGCCGACGGCAAGAAGCTCTCTAAACGCCACGGCGCCACCTCGGTGGAGGAGTACCGCGACGCCGGCTACCTGTCCGACGCGTTCGTTAACTACCTGGCGCTGCTCGGCTGGTCGCTCGACGGCGAGACCACGATCATCCCGCGCGATGTTCTGGCCAGTAAGTTCTCGCTCGACCGCATTTCCAAGAACCCGGCGACCTTCGACCCCAAAAAGCTCGACTGGGTCAATGCCGAGTATATCAACAACATGTCCGACGCCCAGTTTGCCGACGAGATCATGATCCCCGAGCTGCACGTGGCCGGCATGATCGAGGGTAATGTCGAGTACGGCGAGGACTGGATCGACGCGCTTGCCGCCATCGTCAAGCCGCGCACCAAGATGCCGGCCGACGCCGTGACCGTCGCCGTTCCCATCTTTGCCACGGCCGAGACGCTCGAGTATGATGAGAAGTCTGTCAACAAGGGTCTGGCCAAGGAAGGCATGGGCGCCATTCTGGATGCCGCCAAGGCCGCGCTCGAGGGCGTGGACGAGTGGACGGCTGCCAGCATCGACGCCGCGCTTGAGCCGCTGCCCGAGCAGATGGACCTCAAGAAGCGCGTGGTGTTCCAAGCTGTGCGCGTCGCCGTCTGCGGTAACATGGTGAGCCCCCCGCTGGGCGAGACCATGGCGCTCGTCGGCCGCGACGACTGCCTGGCGCGTATCGACCGCGCCCGCACGATGGCGCTGTAGCAGCTGCGTAAACGCATGTATCTGAGCCCCGTTCACCTGAGCGGGGCTCTTGTTTCTAAAGACGTATGGGATGGGAGGTACAGAGACCATGGCCGAGCAACTGTCGTTGTTTGGTTCGCCGGAACCTAAGGAAGCTCCGAAGTCCACGGCCCCTGCCGCCGCCCCGGCGCAGCCCGAGCCCGCACCCGAACCCGTCTCCGCCTACGCGAGCGTGGTCCTCGACATCCCGACCCGTGCGCTCTCCGAGCCATTCGACTACGGCATCCCGCAGTCTCTTGCCAACGATGCCCAGATCGGGTCCACGGTCCTGGTCCGTTTTGGCAACCGTGCGGCCGCGGGCTATATCGTCGATATCGCGCCCGAGCTGGGCGACCTGCAAGGCAACGACGCCCTCGACCCCTTGCGCATCAAGCCCATCGAGGCCATCCTCAGCAAGCCGCTCTTTACCGCCGAGGCTGCACGCATTGCGCGCTGGATGAGCCACGAGTACGTCGCGACGCTTTCCGAGTGCCTGCGTCTGTTCTTGCCTCCGGGCGGCAGCCCGCGTGTCGTGAAGGGCGATGACGGCGTGTGGACCGTTGAGCGCCCCGCCGTAAAACCCATCCAAAACCGTTGGGTCATGCTCACGCCCGAGGGTTTCGACTACACGCCGCCCAAGACAGCGGTCCGTCAGCGTCAGCTCATCGACGCGCTCCAATGCGGCCCGGTCACGACGCGCGACCTCAACCTGCTCTACAACAGCATGTCGGCGACCATTAAAGCGCTCGAAAAACGCGGCGTCGTGGTGGTGGAGGAGCGCCGCGCCTGGCGTGGGTGTAGCGAGCAGACCACGTTGTCCTCGGCAAGCGGCAAGGCACCGGTCTCTCTCACCAACGGCCAGCAGCAGGCGCTCGCGCAGATTGAACGCGCCCGCCTTGATGCCCATGGCGACGTGGTCCTTGTCGATGGCGTCACCGGTTCCGGCAAAACCGAGGTTTACCTTTCGGCTATTGAGCGCGTGCTGGCGGCCGGCCGTTCGGCCTGCGTACTCGTGCCCGAGATCTCGCTGACGGCCCAGACCGTCGGCCGCTTCCGCTCGCGCTTTGGCGAGACGGTCGCGGTCTTCCACTCGCGTCTTTCGGCCGGCGAGCGTCTGGACCAGTGGGATATGGTTGCCAGCGGTGCCGCGCGCGTGGTCGTGGGCGCCCGCTCGGCGCTCTTTTGCCCGCTCAGCGATCTTGGTCTCATCATCATCGACGAGGAGCACGAGACCAGCTACAAGCAGGGCTCCAGCCCGCGCTACCATGCGCGCGAGGTGGCTGCCGAGATGGCGCGCCGCTATCGGTGCCCGCTCGTGTTGGGCTCCGCCACGCCCTCGGCCGAGGCCCTCGACCGCTGTTGCCGCGGTATGTACAACGGTGCCACCTGGACGCGCGTCGAGATGCCCGAGCGCCCGGGACACGCCGTGCTGCCCACGGTCCGCATTGCCGATCTGCGCCGCGAGTTCGCGCACGGCAGCCGCTCCATGTTCTCTAAACCGCTGATGGAAGGCCTGGAACGCGTGGTCGAGCGCCGCGAGAAGGCCGTACTGCTGCACAACCGCCGCGGTTTTGCGCCGTTTTTGATGTGCCGTGAGTGCGGCTGCGTCCCCACCTGCAACCACTGTTCTACCGCGCTCACGTACCACGAGCGCACGCACACGCTGCAGTGCCACACCTGCGGATCGTCTTGGCGCGTGCAGCCCTATCCTGCGCCCACGAGTCGTTGTCCCAAGTGCGGCAGCCGCTACCTGGCAAAAATGGGCCTGGGTACGCAGCAGATCGAGGACGCCCTACACCAGATGCTGCCCGAGGATGTCGCCATCATTCGTATGGACGCCGATTCCACACGCGGCAAGGATGCGCACAAAAAACTACTCGAGCAGTTCGATGCCGCCGATTGTGCGGTGCTGCTGGGTACCCAGATGATTGCCAAGGGCCTCGATTTTCCCGAGGTCACGCTCGTGGGCGTGGTCAATGCCGACTTTGCGTTAAAGCTGCCCGATTTTAGGGCGGGGGAGCGCGCCTACGATTTGCTAGAACAGGTCGCCGGCCGCGCCGGTCGCGGCGATCGTCCCGGCGAGGTTATCATCCAGACGTATCTGCCCGAGGACCCGGTCATTCGCGCCGTCGCAGAGCACGACCGCTCGATCTTTACCGACTACGACCTGGACCAGCGCCGAGACGCGCTGTACCCGCCTTTCGTGCGTCTTGTCAACATTTTGGTGTGGTCGGCGAATCGTGATAATGCGCAGGACTACATTGGGCGCATCGCAAAGCTTCTCAAGCGCCGCTGGCATGCCGCCGCGCCTGACTTTTTGCGAGCGGGGAGCGCCGTGCCCCAGGTGCTGGGCCCCGCTTCGTGTGTAATCGAGAGAGCCAAAGACCGTTATCGCTTCCATCTGCTTGTAAAGTCGCCGGTAGGGTACCATGTCTCTGATGATATCGACGCCTGCCTCAAAGAGGTGGGCTCCGTGCGCGGCGTGAGCGTGAGCGTTGACGTCGACGCCTATGATTTGATGTAACAACCCGAAAGGATGGCCATGGAAGCCAACGGAATCGTATTGTCGCCCGACCCTCGTCTGCGCCAGGAGTGCGCCGTCATCGAGGAGATCACCCCGGCGATTGAGGCGCTTGCCGAGAAGATGAAGAAGATGATGTTCGACAACGGCGGTTGCGGCCTGGCTGCCCCGCAGATCGGCGAGCTCGTCCAGCTCGTCACCATCGACTGCGACTACACCGACAAGAACGACTACGATCCCTACGTGCTCATTAACCCTGTCATTGTTGAGCAGAGTGACCATCTGGTGCCGTTTAGCGAGGGCTGCCTGTCCATCCCCGGCATTAGCTGCGAGATCGAGCGTCCCGACCATGTCGTTGTCGAGGCATACGATTTGGACGCCAACCTGATTCGCTATGAGGCCTCGGGCGACCTGTTCTGCGTGTGCCTGCAGCACGAGATCGATCACCTGCACGGCAACACCATGTTCGAGCGACTCAAGCCGATGCAGCGCATCAAGGCCGTCAAGGAGTACCAGGACGCCCTGGCCCGCGGCGCTCGACCGGGCGAGACTGAATAAGGTCGTCCGTCCCTGGGGCTGGCCGCCTATATATCGTCCCGCGCGCAGTTTCGCAGCGCAGCGAGAATGTTTGAGCACGGGATGATATATAGGCGGCCAGCCCCAGGGACTACTAGTTCTTGGCTCGGTTCGCCCGGGTGCCGTCGGGCCAGGGAGGGGCGTCTTCGCTGATAATTGCTTTGTTGGAAGAGCTGCTTTTATTGCGGCTCTTTCTTTGGTTTTGGGTATATTTGTTCTTGTTGAATTGTTATTGCGGATGGGCTGGCGACTTGGCTTTCCGCTGTTATTTGGAGCCGTCTCGGTTTTGTTTGAGGGGAGACGTTCTTTATGCGTATTGTGTTTATGGGTACGCCCGATTTCGCGGTGCCGTCGCTGACTTCGCTTGTTGAGGCTGGGAATGAGATTACGCTGGTAATTACGCGTCCCGATGCTGTTCGCGGGCGTGGTAAAAAGCTGGAGCCGTCTCCTGTTAAGGCCAAGGCGCTTGAGCTTGGTCTTCCCGTTGTTGAGGCAAATCGTATGACGCCGGATGTTATTGATCGGCTTAAGGCTGCTGATGCCGATATTTTCTGTGTGGCTGCCTATGGCTGCATTTTGCCCGATGAGGTGCTGCATATGGCGCCGCTCGGTATTGTGAATGTTCATGCTTCGCTGCTGCCCCGTTGGCGTGGCGCTGCTCCCATTCAGCGTGCCATTCTTGCTGGTGACGAGGTTGCTGGCGTTTCCATTATGCGCATTGGGCATGGCGTGGATACGGGCGCTTATTGCGCCCAGGCGTCGACCTCGGTTGCCGGTAAACATGCCGAGGCACTGACCATGGAGCTTGGTGAGCTGGGCGGTAAGTTGCTTGCCGATACGCTTCCCTCGCTTGCCGATGGCTCGGCTGTTTGGACTGAGCAGGATGAGTTCCTTGTCACGCATGCTGCCAAGATTTCCAAGCAGGAGATGCGTCTGGATCCGCAGATGGGGGCGCTTGATTGCGTGCGTCATGTGCTTGCCTCTTCCGACACCGCTCCCGCTCGCTGCGTGATTGCCGGCAAGACCGTGCGCGTGCTCGATGCCGCGCCGGCAGATGTATCGCTTGGCGAGGGGCTCGTCGCCGTTCAGGCCAAGCGCGTCTACCTGGGCCTGTCCGATGGCGCGGTCGAACTGCTCGAGGTTAAGCCCGATGGAAAGCGTGCTATGGCTGCTTCTGCCTGGGCTGCCGGCCTGCAGGGTGCGGATCTTTCGTGGGGTGTTTTGTCATGAGTAAGCTTTCCCCTGCGCGCAAGCTCGCGCTCGATGTTTTGATGGAGGCCGATCGCCGCGGCATGTACGCGCGTGACGTGCTCTCGTCCCGTGCCTCGGCCAAGGCCATTGACCAGCGCGATTCTGCTTTTGCCGCTCGTTTGGCACTGGGCGTTGCAGCCACCCAGGGCATTTTGGATGAGCTGCTCGACCAGTTTCTCGATAAGCCCAAAAAGGTCGCGCCTCGTGTGCGCATGGCACTTCGTATCTCGGCCTTCGAGATGCTCTACCTGCATACCCCGGGTCGTGTTGCGGTGAGTCAGGGCGTTGAGCTCGTGCGCAGCGGTGCTAAGTCTGCCGCCGGTCTGGCGAACGCCGTGCTGCATAAGGTTGCGAACAACGTCGAGGACTTTGCCACTGCGGCGGATGCCGATGAGTCCGAGCGCCGTTTGGTTCGACTATCTCGCCTGATGGGCATGCCGCGCTGGCTTTGCGCTCGCATTATGGCGTCGTTCGATACACCCGAGGGCGCGCTCGGCTTTGCCGGCAATCTGGCGCCCGCGCCGCTGGCTTTGCACGAGAATGCCTTTGCCACCAAACCCGATCCGTACATTTCGCAGCTTGTGGCACCCGTGTTCCCGGGTTGCCATGCGCCGGTCGACGCGCAGGCCACGGTTGCGTCGGGCGTGTTTGAGCGCGCAGCTGCCGTGGCCTCGGACCTTAACGCCCAGCTCATCGCTACCGCGGCGACCCGTCCCGGGCGTTGTCTAGAGATTGGCGCCGGTCGTGGCACCAAGACCTATGTGATGATGTGCCAGGCCAAGCGTGCCGGTTACGACCGTCAGCACACCGCACTCGATTTGCACGACCGCAAGTGCGACCAGAATCTCGCACGTCTGCATAAGGCGGGTATTACGGGTGTTCGTACGGTGTCGGGCGATGCCTGCGAGCTCAATGAGGTGCTCACGTCCTTTGACGCGATGCTTGGCGAGCCTGCCCTGTTCGACACGGTGTTTATCGATGCTCCGTGCTCGGGCACCGGCACCATGCGCCGTCATCCCGAGATACCGTGGCGTCTGACCGAGGGCGACGTTACGACTGAGCTGCCCCGCCTGCAGCTGACGATGCTCAAGGAAGCAGCCGCGCGCGTCGCTGCCGGCGGTGAGCTTATCTATGCCACCTGCTCGGTCTTCGACGAGGAGAACACGCAGGTCGTTGATGCCTTCCTAGCCTCTCCCGAGGGCGCCGGCTTTACCGTGATGCCGCTTTCCGAAGCCCAGATTTTGCAGCTCCCTGAGTACGACCATGCCAAGAGCCTCGTCACCCTGCGCCAAAACGCTCGAGGCCTCTTCCAAAGCGTCCCCGCAAACGCCGATTCCTACGACGGCCACTTCTGCGCCAGACTGGTCCGCAAGTAAAACGGATTCCAAGGGTAGCTAATTTGGGACGGGGCTTTTTTAGCTGCCCTGGCCGCCAGTCGGCCAAACATTTGCGTTATCAGCTGGGGCAGCTAAAAAAGCCCCGTCCCAAATTAGCTAAAGAGTGGGAAAAATAGCCCCGTTTCATACTTGCTGCTATCAAAAGTAGAGCGGATTACGGGGCAAGATTGGTGATGCCTGACCACAGCAAAAATGGCCTAAATAAAACCGCAGGTAGATGGTTTGTTGAAATTTGCAAATTACCGGAATGGATAGAGGTTGCCAATTCGGCCCCGTAATCCGGCAGGGTTTTGAAATGTTACAAACTTAGCATCAGCCCGAAATCCGATCTAAAGAAAAGTTGCGGTGAAATGGATCCTGATTGGCCGTTGAAAGGGCTGATTCAGGAACTATTTCACCGCAACTCATCAGGAAGCCTGGGTGTCGGGACCGCTTGTCGCTAGTGGTTATGTGGGCAGTCGGCGCAACAACCGCTTGTGGCGCTGGTGCTGGACCCGCCACTGCGCTGGTCGGTGTTGTAGAAACCGCTGCCGTCGAACTTAATGCCGCTGGCCGAGAACGTCTTGGATGCCGGGGCGCCGCAGCTGGGGCATACGACCTCGGGAGTCTCGGACATGGGGTGCTCAACCTCAAAAACGTTGCCGCAGCTCGTGCACTTATATTCGTAGCGCGCCATAATACTTCCTTTTCAGCACAAAGCGGGCAGATCGCTCTGCCCGCAAAAATTCAAACGTTTGTAACTGTACCCTATATCGAGGGTTTTATCACGCTTCGCCCCAGAATCTATGGGTGCTGCGCAGGAGCTTCGCAGTTTTCTCTTCGGCCTCCGCAACGTCTGCCTCTTGTGCCTGCCACGTCCAGTTGCCTGTGGCTACACCCGGCACGTTCATACGTGCGTCGTCCCCCAGCCCCAGCACATCCTGCAGCGGCATCATAACGAGCGGAGCATCGCTTGCCAGGGCATTGCCAATGAGCTCGCTTGCTACCTCAGCACCGCTCGGCTCGTCGCCGCCTGCAAAGGAGCGCGTGCACCAGCCAGCGAGCGTCGAAGTGTCGTGCGTTGAGGTGTACAGGATTTTGCCCGGCGTGGTATGAATTCCGCCGCGAACGTCGTAGTCACTAAACTCCAGTACGTCCATGCCGGGAAAACCGCAGGTCGAAGCCATAGCGCGAACGCCAGGCGTCAGATAGCCCAGATCCTCGGCAATAAAATTGAGCGGACCCAGCTCGTCGTAGGCGGTCTGGAACAGGTCCTTGCCCGGACCAGCAAGCCAGCGGCCGTCGGCACAGGCTTTGCCAGCGGGAATACTAAAGTAGTTGTGGAAGCCCAGGAAGTGGTCCAGGCGCACGCGGTCGTAGAGCGCGAACGCTCGGCGCAGGCGATCGAGCCACCAGCGATAGCCGCTCTCCTTCATGTGATCCCAGCGGAAGGTGGGGTTTCCCCACACCTGACCTTCGGGCGCAAAGTTGTCGGGCGGCGCACCGGAGATCTCGATTGCCTTGCCGGTATCGGACAGCCAGAAGATATCGGGCTCGCTCCACGCATCTGCCGAATCGTCCGATACATACATCGGGATATCGCCGATGACCTCGATGCCCTTCTTGTGCGCATAGTTCATGAGCTCGCACCAGGCAAGGTCAAAGCGGTACTGCATGTACGCCTGAAGCTCGGCCTCGTCGTGGAAGCGCTTGTCGTCGATCAGATGCTCGTTGTAGCGCGCGACATCTGCCGGCCAATTGTGGCGCGACTCGCCCTCAAAGTATTTCTTAACGGCCATGTAGACGCAGTACTTCTCGAGCCAATCGGCATTGCGATGTTTAAACGCGGTGTACAGCGGGTCGGCATCTTCGCCACCGTGGGCCTTCCAAGAAGCGAAGTCGGCGGCCAGCTCCTCGTGACTCTCGGGCAGCAGGTCGATGTTACCCGCAAAAGCCGAGGGTCCGGCATAGGGGGAGCGGAAGAAATCCGTCGGGTTAACGGGCAGGACCTGCCAGTAGCGCATGCCCATGGCGGCCAGGTGGTCGATAAAGCGACGCGTGGGTGCGCCGATCGTACCCGGCTTGCCATCGTCAGTCGGCACCGAGGTGATGTGGCACACGACGCCCGCGCCATGATCGAGCGGCTCCTGCAGGCGCCTCTCGGCATGGTGATAGATGATCGAAGAGCCCAGTGGGTACAGGTCGAGCGTAACCGTGCCGTTGTGGATCTCGCACTCGTGGCCGCTGATCACGTCACTCGCGCATTCACCGAGCGCCGGAATCGTCACGCGGTGCGAATTGCGCAGGCTGCGATTGACGATAACAGTCGCAGCCTCGCCGTCTTTGCCCGTGCGGGTGTAGGCTAGGACGTCGTCGTTAAGCGCGAAGGCCTTGATCTCGCCGTCAACCATAAACGGCAACGCGCGGCGCAGGGCGGATGCGTTCTTCACGATGGCCAACGTATCGAAATCGTGAAGCTGGTCCTTTGTCGGCAGGGTACGGCGGTTGCCCGGATCGGTGAGGCCCTCCAGGCCGTACTCATCGCCATAATAGATCGAGGGCACGCCGGGGAAGGTCATCTGCATGAGCGTCGCCAACCAAAAGCGCCTCTTGGCCAGGTCCATGGAGTTCTCGTCCAAGCGCCATTTGCTACGCTCGCTCTCGGGTAGCTGCGACTCGTCGGGACCACCGCCGAGCACCGAGATAATGCGCGGACGGTCGTGGCTCGAAAGCAGATTGAGCGCGCAGGCCAGTGCCTCGCGCGGGTAGTTCTCGCGCAGTGTCTCAATGTCCTCGGCAGCCTGATAGGCGTCCTTGTAGCCCATCAAAAAGCCGATGACCATGTCGCGGAAGGGGTAGTCCATGGCGGAATCGAGTTCGGAGCCCTGCAGATAACGGCGCAGATGGCCATAGCTGATCTTGTTAGAGGCGTCCTCCCAGACTTCGCCGAGCAGCAACGCATCGGGCTTCTCTTCGAGCACGGCGGCCTTGATATCGGCCAGGAAGTCATCGGAAAGCTCGTCGGCCACATCGAGTCGCCAGCCGTGGGCACCGGCGCGCAGACACTTGCGAATGACGCCGTCCTTGCCCAGAAGCTTTTTGCGCACGAGCTCGGAATTCTCGTTGAGGGCGGGCATGTTGCTCACGCCCCACCAGCAGTCATACGAACCGTCCTCGTGGAAGGTAAACGCATCGCGCCACGGGGAGTCCTCGCTCTGCCACGCGCCGACGCCGGGATAGTTGCCGTAGCGGTTAAAGTAGATCGAGTCGTCGCCCGTATGGTTGAAGACGCCGTCCAGGATGATGGAAATGCCGAGCTTCTCGGCCGCCTCGCATAGCTCCGTAAAGTCCTGCTCGGTTCCCAGAATCGGGTCGATCTTGGTGTAATCGGCCGTGTCGTAGCGGTGGTTGCTCGCGGCCTCAAAGATCGGGTTGAGGTAGATGGCCGTAAAGCCCAGCTCGGCAATGCGGGGCAGGTCATTTTGGATACCCTTGAGCGAGCCGCCGTAAAAATCCCAGGTCTTGATGGATCCGTCCTCGGCACGCTCGTACACGGGCGGCTCGTTCCAGTCCTCGACCATGCGACGCTGGATTCCCTTACGCGGTTTTTCGACCTCGGCCAGCGTGCGTTCGCGCCAGTTTTCGTCGCGGGCGTAGCGGTCGGGGAAGATCTGGTAGACCATGCCGTGCTCGTACCAGGTGGGACGGTTCTCGCGGTGCTTGTAGACGGTAATCTGGAAGGACGGAACCTCGGCGTAGTCGTATACAACGCCCTCGCCGCCGGTGCGACCCTGCGGCGCACCCAAGCGGACCTCGGGCTGACCTTCGATATTGCATATAAAGCTGTACCATACAAGACAGGGCTCGGCGCAGTTGAGCTCACCGGTAAAGATGCCATCGCCCTTGTGCTCCATGGGGATTAAGGTCTCTCCGATGCCGTCGACCCAGGTGCGCAGGGTGAGCGTTGCCTGGTTGGGGTCGGCATCCTCCAAAATCACCGAAAGCGAAACGGAAGTTCCAGTGGTCACAGCGCCAAAAGGAGTGCGAAACTGCGTCAGGCGGCTGTTGTGTATCAATCTCATAGTACGGTCCAGTTCTATACAATCATGGCCAGCGGGTCATGGGCTTAACGCACAGTGCATAAGTATATCCGTTGCACTTTAGTTGTATAAACTACAGTCGCTCACTATCGGCGAACGGTTGTCCTAGAAAATCGTTTTATCAACTATCTACAGAGAAGGGGCGCCCAGTTGGAGCGCCCCTTGTTTAGGGTTTTTGTTAGGTTTTAGATCGTCTGTGGACTAGCGGCGCTTGCGGGTGGCCGTTGCCTTGCGGACGGAGGTCTTCTTGGTCGGAGCCTTTTCCTCGGTTGGAGCGGCGGGGGAGACCGGGGCCTTCTTGGCGGGTTCGGTTTTTGCCGTAGCCTTTGGAGCGGTCTTGACCTCGGCGGCCTTCGGTTCCGGCTCGGCCTTTACTGCGGGTTTGTCCTTGGCTTTAGCCTCTGCCTTGGGAGCGGCTGTCTTGGTCGTAGCCTTTTTGGCCGTTGTCGTGGCGCGCTTGCGTGTGGTGGTCTTGGCGGCCGGCTTTGCCTCGACCGTTGCCTCGGCCTTGGGCTCGGAGGGCACCTCCTCGACCTTGACGGCGGGCTTTGCAGCAGCCTTCGGGGCCGTCTTCGCGGCGGCCTTCGTCGTAGCAGCCTTGGTCGCCGGCGACTTCGTAGCCGTGGCCTTCTTGGCGGTCGCGGTCTTGGTCGCGGTCTTGGTCGCGGTCGTCTTCTTGGCAGCGGTCTTGGCCGGAGCCTTTGCCGCGGTCTTAGCCTCGGCAGTGGTAGCCTCAGCGGTGGCCTCGGCCTTTACCTCGGGAGCGGCCTCGGCTTCGACGGCCTTCTTGGCAGCGGCGGTCGTACGCTTGCGCGTGGTGGTTGCCTTGGCAGCGGTGGTCTTGCTCGTAGCGGCCTTCGTGGTCGTGGCCTTCTTAGCCGTCGTCTTGCGGGTCGTCGTCTTCTTGGCGGCAGGCTTCGCCGTGGGCTTTACCTCGCCGTCGTCAGCCGGCTTCTCCTCGGCCTTGGGCTCCTCGGCAGCAGCGGGCTCCTTAACGGGTGCCGCAGGCTCGGCCTCGGCAGCAGCGGGCTCCTTAACGGGTGCCGCAGGCTCGGCCTCAGCGGCAACCGGCTCCTCCACAGCCGCAGCAGCCTCCACTGCCACCGGCTCCTCCACAGCCGCAGCAGCCTCCACCGCCACCGGCCTCTCAATCTCCGGGTGCATAAAGAAGTACAGGTCCAGATACTTATCGGCCGAACGTGTCCAGCTAAAGTCCTGGCTCATGGCCTGCGTGACCAGCTGATTCCAGGCCTCGCGGTTATCCCAGAACAGGCGAGCCGCGCGGAACACCGCGTCGCCCATCTCGTCGCCGTTAAAGTGACTAAATGAGAAGCCCGTGCCCTCGCCGGTAAACTCGTTGTACGGTTGCACGGTGTCCTTCAGGCCACCGGTCTCGCGCACAATGGGCAGGGTGCCGTAGCGCATGGCGATGATCTGCGACAGGCCACAGGGCTCAAACTTCGAGGGCATCAGGAACATATCGGCGGCGGCGTACATGCGCTGCGAAAGCGCCGGGTCAAACTCGATACGCGCCGCCATGGTGCCGGGGTATTTGCCCTGGAAGTAGCGAAGGCCGTCCTCGTAGTCGCGGTCGCCGGTACCCAGCACGGCCACCTGAACGCCACCGGACAGGATGCGGTCGAGCGCGTACATGACCAGGTCCATGCCCTTCTGTCGCGTCAGGCGCGTGACCATCACCATAAGCGGGCGGTCGTCGCGAATCTCGAGCCCCAGCTCCTCCTGCAGCTTGGCCTTGCATACGGCCTTCCCCGCGCGGTCATCAACCGTGTAGTTGGCGGCAATGCGCTTGTCGGTCGCCGGATCAAAACCCACAACGTCAATGCCGTTGAGGATGCCCTGCAGAGCGTACGAACGCTCGCGCAGCACGCCGTCCAGGCCCTCGCCAAACTCGGGCGTCTGGATCTCGCCCGCATAGGTGGGGCTCACCGTGGTGATGGCATCGGCATAGTGCAGCGCGCCCAGCATATAGTTAATGCTGCAGGCGTCACAGCGCAACTGCGTGGCGGCTGCCGGAATATGCGCCATACCCAGTATGTCTTCCATCACGGTGTCGCTAAACTGGCCCTGGAACGCCACATTGTGGATCGAGAACACGGTCTTGACGCGGTCGTACAGCGGCAGCCCTTGGTAGAACTCTCGCAAGAACACGGGCGCCAGCGCCGTCTGCCAGTCGTTGCAGTGCAGGATGTCGCACTCAAAGCCTTCAGGTAGGTGCTGCAGGCTCTCGGTGATGGCCTTGGAGAAAAACGCGAAGCGCTCGCCGTCGTCAAAGAAGCCGTAGGGATAGTCGCGCGCAAAGTAGTGCTCGTTGTCCACGAACATATAGGTGACGCCGTCGTGCTCGAGCTTCTCCAACCCGCAGTACTCGTTGCGCCAGCTCAGGCTCACGTAAAAGTCGGCAAAGTGCTCCATCTGCGCCTTGTACTCGTCCTTGATGGTGGCGTACTTGGGCACCATCACAATGACTTCGGCGCCAGCGCGCACGAGTGCCGCAGGCAGCGAGCCCGCCACGTCACCCAGGCCGCCGGTCTTAACAAACGGCGCGCACTCGGCCGAGGCAAACACGATCTGCATCTTTTTGCTGGTTTGTGCCATTATGTCTCCCATGTTGCAATTCGAGAATAGTCGCCTGGCGCTAACCGGGCGACTATTCTACAAGTTACGTGCGATTATGTGGTGCCAACGTTAACGAGCGATGGTGGTATCGGAAGTTAACGGAGCCTTGCCCAGCACCAGGATGTTCTCGGGCGTACCGCGAAGCTCGGTGTTGGTGGGAACCACGTTGTTCTTGTCCAGGATGGCGTTCTCAACACGGGCGCCGCTCTTGATGATGCAGCTCTGGTTGATGATCGAGTTGGTCACCGAGGCGCCTTCCTCGATCACAACGCCGCGCGACAGGATCGAGTTGCGCACGGTGCCCTTGATGATGCAGCCGGCCGAGATGATCGAGTTGCAGGCGTGGCTGCCGGTCGCGTAACGCGAAGGCGGCACGTCGTGGGCCTTGGTCAGGATCGGGCGCTCGGGGTCAAAGAGCTGATCGGCCACGGTCTGGTCGAGCAGGTCCATGCTGCGACGATACAGCGACTTCTCGCTAAACACGCCCACGACCTCGCCCTTGTACTTGTAGCTGCACACGTCGATGTTGCCAAAGTCGCCCTGGAGTGCCTCGAGCAGGTCCAGATAGTCGGCGGCCTGGTAGTGGTCGATGATCTCGAGCAGCGTCTCGCGGTTGACGATGCAGCAGTCCATAGAGGCGTTGTCGCCGTACGCGACGCCGGCGCTCACGCCCGTCAGGCGGCCGTTCTCGTTGATATCGAGCTTGGTCTCGTCTTCGATGTTGTGCGTGGCCTTGCAGTACACCACGGTCATCTGGGCACCGGATTTCTCGTGCGCCTCGATGATGGTGTTGAGGTCCATGTTAAAGATGACGTTGGTGCCCATCATCACAACATAGGGCTTGTCCGAGCGCTGGAACAGCGTCTTGTTGGAGATGATGTCGCGGAGCAAGAAGCGCATGCCGCCCTTGGTGGTGCCATACGCGTTGCCGGGCACCATGAACAGGCCGCCGTTCTTGCGGTCCAGGCCCCAGTCCTTGCCCGAGCCCACGTGGTCGATCAGCGAGCGGTAGTTGCCCGGCATGACAACGCCGACGGTCTTAATGCCGGCATTCATCATGTTGGACAGCGGAAAGTCGATCAGGCGGTAGCGGCCCAAAAACGGAATCGACGCGATGGGGCGATCCTTGAGCAGCACGCTGCCGTAGGTCGAAGAGTAGTTAGCGGTGATATAGCCGATGGCCTTGCGATTGATCATCGGATCATTCCCCCTTCCCGACAACGACGTCATTTCCAACGACGGCCGTATCCTTGGTGGTATCGACAGAGCCGAGCTTCACGCCCTCTTCGACCGTGGAGTTCTCGCCCAAAATAGCGCGGCAAATGTGCGCGCCGCTCTTAACGTGCGCACCCGGCAGCAGCACGGAGTCCTCGACCACGGCGCGCTCCTCAATGATGACATCGGTCGAAAGGATCGAGTGGCGAGCGGTGCCGTAGATCTTGCAGCCATTTGAGACCAGGCAGTCGTCCAGGCGACCGTCCGGGCCAATGTAGTGCGGCGGGCGCGTGGTGATGTTGGACATGATGGGGAAGCTCTTGTCAAACAGATCGAACTCGGGGTTGTTGCCCAGCAGGTCCATCGAGGTCTCGTGGAAGCTGGCGATGGTGCCAACATCCTTCCAAAAGCCGTGGAACTCGTAGCTGTACAGGCGCTTGTCCTCGGCGAGCAGCTTGGGGATGATGTCCTTGCCAAAGTCGTGGCTCGAGCGCTGGTCCAGAGCGTCCTCCTCGAGCGCCTTGACCAGCACGTCGGCCGAGAAGATGTAGATGCCCATGGACGCGAGGTTTGAATCGGGCTTCTCGGGCTTCTCCGTAAACTTGGTGATGCGGCCGTCCTCGGGGTCGGTGGTCAGGATGCCAAAGCGGCTGGCCTCCTCCCACGGCACGGGCATAACGCTCACCGTGAGGTCGGCGTTGTTCTCAATGTGCGTCTTGAGCATCTTGCGGTAGTCCATGCGATACAGATGATCGCCCGAAAGAATCAGGACGTACTTGGGGTCGTTGGACTTAATGTAGTCGAGGTTCTGCGTGATGGCGTCGGCCGTGCCCGCATACCATGCGCCACCGGTTTGCGTCTCGTACGGCGGCAGGATCGACACGCCACCGTCGCGGCTGTCCAGATCCCACGCCTCGCCAGAGCCCACGTAGGCATGCAGCAGGTAGGGACGATACTGCGTCAGAACGCCCACCGTGTCGATGCCCGAATTGGAGCAGTTAGACAGCGAAAAGTCGATAATGCGGAACTTGCCACCAAAGCTAACCGCCGGTTTAGCGATCTTTTGGGTGAGTGCCCCCAATCGACTGCCCTGTCCTCCTGCGAGGAGCATCGCGATGCATTCTTTCTTACTCATCGGTTTCTCCTTCTGTCATCGATGTTCCTAAACCCATTAGCGACGGGCGCGGCGCTCGGTCGCGCCCGTCGAGTAATGCCGTGCGGCAAAGGGAACTCGCGGCCTTTAAGCGTGCCAGATCTCGTCGCGGTACTCGCGAATGGTGCGGTCGCTCGAGAACCAGCCGCTCGAGGCGGTGTTGAGCAGGGCCTTGCGGTTCCAGGTCTCCTGGTCGCCATAGCTGCCCGTGAGCTTCTCCCATGCATCCACGTAGCTGCGGAAGTCTGCCATGACCAGATCGGGGTCGTTGTTGTTCATAAGCTCGTTGTAGATGCTCTCAAAGTTGCCCGAAAGGCCGGCAAACGTGTTGTCCTTGAGCTCATCCATCACGCGGCCCAGACGTTCGCGATCATTGTTGAGCGTATCCCACGCAAAGTAGCTGTTCGATGCCCAGAGCTGCTCGACCTCGGGAGCGGTCAGGCCAAAGATCGCCTCGTTCTCGCGGCCGGCCAAATCGGCGATTTCGATGTTGGCGCCGTCGAGGGTGCCCAGCGTAATGGCGCCGTTCATCATGAGCTTCATGTTGGACGTGCCCGAGGCCTCCTTGCCAGCTGTGGAGATCTGCTCCGAAATCTCGGCGGCAGGGTAGATGAGCTGGGCGTTGCTCACGCGGAAGTTGGGGATAAAGCAGACCTTCATGACCTCGTTGACGCGCGGGTCGTTGTTGATGACCTCGGCCACCGAGTTGATCAGGCGGATGGTCTCCTTGGCAAAGGTGTAGCTCGAGGCAGCCTTGCCGCTAAAGATAAAGGTCGTCGGTGTCACGTGGAAGTTGGGATTGGCGATGCGACGGTTGTAGATGTCCATCACCTTCATGATGTTCATGAGCTGGCGCTTGTAGGCATGAAAACGCTTTACCTGAACATCGAAGACGGTGTTGGGGTCTATAACCAGACCGGTCTCTGCCTTAACGTAGGCAGCAAGGCGCTCCTTGTTGGCGCGCTTGGAGGCACCCACGGCCTTAAGGAACTCGGTGTCGTTCTGAAAACCTTTAAGTTTCTCCAGCTCAAATGCGTCCTTCAGCCAGCCGTCGCCAATGGCCTCGGTCACGAGCTTGGCGTAGGTGGGGTTGGCCTCGGCAAAGAAGCGGCGGTGCGAGATGCCGTTGGTCTTGTTGTTGAACTTCTCGGGCGTCAGGGCATAGAAGTCCTTGAGCACATTGTTCTTGATGATATCGGAGTGAATCTTGGCCACGCCGTTGACGCTGTGGCTGCAGATCACGGACAGGTTGGCCATGCGAACCTCGCCGTCCCATAGGATGGCGGTCTGGCGCAGACGCTCCTGCCAGCCCTCCTGCGTAGTATCGAACGACTCATGCCAACGACGGCTGATTTCGTCGATGATCTGGTACACACGGGGGAGGAGCTTGGAGAACGTGCCGATGGGCCACTTCTCCAGGGCCTCGGGCAGGATGGTGTGGTTGGTGTAGCTCACGACCTGCGTCACGATGTTCCAGGCGTCATCCCACTCGAGCTTCTTCTCGTCGATGAGGATGCGCATGAGCTCGGGGCCGCACATGGCGGGGTGCGTATCGTTGGTGTGGATGGCCACAAACTGCGGCAACAGCTCCCAGTTCGCGCCGTGTTCCTTCTCAAAGGTGTCAAGCAGGCTATAGATGCCGGCCGAGACAAACAGGTATTCCTGCTTCAGACGCAGCAGACGGCCGTGCTCTCCGGCGTCGTTGGGGTAGAGGATGGCGCTGATGGCCTCGGCCTCGGCGCGCTCGGCGTCGGCCAGGGCGTAGTCGCCGCGGTTGAAGGCCTCCAGATCGAAGTGCTCCTCGACCGGCTCAGCGGCCCAGACGCGCAGCTTGTTGACGGTCTCGCCGGCATAGCCCACCACGGGGATGTCATAAGGGACGGCCAGGATGTCCTGCGTGTCCACGGTTCGATAGAACGTGCGGCCGTTCTCCTCAAAGCCCTCGACGCGGCCACCAAACTTAATGGTCACGGCCTTGTCCTGACGACGGACCTCCCAGGGATAGCCGTTGGTGAGCCACTCGTCGGTGGTTTCGACCTGGCTGCCGTTGACGATCTCCTGTTTAAACAGGCCGTAGCGGTAGCGCATGCCGTTGCCGTAGCCGGCAATGCCCTCGGCTGCCATGGAATCCAGGAAGCATGCGGCCAGACGACCCAGGCCACCGTTGCCCAGCGCCGGATCGGGCTCCTGGCTCTCGATGACGGACAGGTCAAGGCCCATATCGTCGAGCGCCTCGGCGACCATGTCGCGCACGCCAAAGTTGAGCAGGTAGTTGTCGAGCAGGCGGCCGATCAAAAACTCGATCGAGAAGTAGTACACGCGCTTCTTGCCCTCGGCGGTGGCGCGGGCGTCGCTCTTGGTGGCAACGGTGCGGGCCTTCTCGGCCACGAGCTTGGCCAGGGCGTTAAAGCGATCCAGGTCGCTGGCTGCCTCGACGCTCTTGCCGCTAATGCTCATGACGGCATCGCGATAGAGTTCGGTAAACTCCTGCTTGTTGTCGAAGATCTTATTCATACGTTCCTTCCCCCGGGGATGTTTCTCCCGGAACGGCTGTGACTTGTATCCTACGCCCCCGCGGGGCGGGAAATTACAGTGGTAACGCCTTTGTTACGCATCCTTAGGTGACGACTTAACAGAAGCAGACTTGGCTTTGGCAGCGGCCTTTTTGGCAGCCGGCTTCTTGGTCGCGGTAGCCTTGGCAGCGGGCTTTGCGGCGGCCTTAGCCTTCGCCTTAGTGGTCGTAGCCTTCGCCTTGGCCGGAGCCTTCTTGGCGGCCGCTGGCTTGGGCTTTACCGAGGACGCACGCTTGCGGGTCGCCTTCTTGGGCTCCTCGACCACGGGCGGCTTATAGCTGCTGGGGCCGCGACGCTTAAGCACCACGCCTGCCAGGCTGGGCACCTTAATCTCGATGGAGTCCATCTGCCCGTTCCAGGGATAGGGCTCGCTCGAGCAGGTGTAGGGCTCCTCGCCAGCATAGCCGCTGCCGCCAAACTCGGGACGGTCGGAGTCAAAGATGACCTCCCAGTCGCCCTCACGCGGCACGCCCACACGGAAGCTCCCGTAGGCCGCCGGGTCAAAGTTGATCAGGATCACGAGGTCGTCATCGACGTCCTCGCCCTGACGCACAAAGCTCACGATGGACTGCTTGGAGTTGTCCGCGTCGATCCAGGTAAAGCCGTCGTCATTGTAGCCGCGCTCGTACAGGGCAGGCTCGGCGGTATACAGGTGGTTGAGCGCCTTAATGAACGCCTGATGGTGTGCATGGGTCTCATACTGCTCGGTCAAGAACCACTGAATAGATTCGTAGTAGCGCCACTCGATAAACTGGCCGATCTCGTTGCCCATAAAGTTGAGCTTGGCACCGGGGTGCGTCATCTGGTAGAAGGCGAGCGTGCGCAGGCCGGCAAACTGGCGCCACCAGTCACCCGGCATGCGGCCGATGAGCGAGCACTTGCCGTGCACGACCTCGTCGTGGCTCAGCGGGCAGATAAAGTTCTCGGTAAAGGCGTACATGATGGAGAACGTGAGCAAGCCATGGTTGCCGGGGCGCCACGGAAAATCGGTCTGCATGTAGTGCAGGGTGTCGTTCATCCAGCCCATGTCCCACTTGTAGTGGAAGCCCAGGCCGCCATCCTGCGGCGGATAGGTCACAAGCGGCCACGCGGTGGACTCCTCGGCCATCATCATCACGTCGGGGTAGTGCGCCTCTACAGCGCAGTTGACCTGACGGATAAACGCGCTGGCGTCCAGGTCCTCCTCGGTACCGTACTTGTTGAACTTCTTTTGGCCAGGATCGTCAATGCCAAAGTTGAGGTACAGCATGCTTGACACGCCGTCCATGCGAATGCCGTCCACATGGAAGTTCTCGATCCAGTACAGCACGTTGGAGACCAAGAAGGAGCGGACCTCGCCGCGGGCGAAGTCAAACTTGTGCGTGCCCCAGTTGGGGTGAATCTCGTGCTCAAACAGCATGTGGCCGTTAAAGGTGGCAAGGCCGTGGGAGTCGGCGCAAAAACCGCCGGGCACCCAGTCCATGATCACGCCGATGCCCGCCTCGTGGCACGCATCGATAAAGTGCATGAGCTGCTGCGGGTTGCCGTAGCGTGACGTGGCGGCAAAGTAGCCGGTCGTCTGGTAGCCCCAGGAGCCATCGAAGGGGTGCTCCATAAGCGGCATGACCTCGATATGCGTGTAGCCCATATCGCGCACGTAGTCCACGAGCTCCACCGACAGGTCGTCGTAGGTGTAAAACTCGCCGCGCTGCGCAGGGAAGGGGTCCATGGGACCGGGGTAGTTGCCGTACTCGTCCGGCTCGCCCTGTGGCTCGTCTCCGTGGCGCTTCCACGAGCCAATATGCACCTCGTAGATGTTGAGCGGCTGCGACATGTGGTTGTGGCCGGCGCGGCGCTTGAGCCACGCGGCGTCGTTCCACTGGTAGCCATCGAGGGTCCACAGCACGCTCGCCGTTCCCGGAGGGCACTCGGCCTTAAAGGCGTACGGATCGGCCTTGTAGAGCTTTTCGCCCTCGTTGGTCTCGATGAGGTATTTATAGAGCTGGCCCTGCTCGGCGCCAGGAATAAAGCCTTCCCAGATAGCGCTCGTGTGTACGGGCACCAGCGGGTTGGCTTGTTCGTCCCAATTGTTGAATTCACCGATAACGTGGACGCTCTTAACGTCGGGCGCCCAAACGCAAAAACGCCAGCCGCGCGTGCGCTGCTGCGTGTCGGGATGCGCGCCCATCTTTTCCCAGCTGCGCTCCCACATTCCAATGCCAAACAGATAGACATCGTCCTTGGTGAGCTCCGGTGCGTGCGGGGCGGCTTTACGGGTAGCGGGCTTTTTGGTTGCTGGCTTTAGCTTTGTATCGCTCACGTTTGATCCCATCATGACGCGGCAGCGTGTTGCCTTGGTGACTAGATGCGAAAGGTCCAAGGCTGCACGAATCGAAGGGACGGCGATAGCTCTATGAGTCGTCCCACCTCGCGTGCACGGTGGAACTTTCGGCAAAAACCACAATAACACCTGTCCGTTACTTTTATGGACGAAAGTGGATTTACGGTGGCGTTTAATCGGTGAGCGCCATGTTTATGCCACTGACAGAATTGCGATGGTAAAACTCTTGACAGTTTTACCAATTAGGGTTTCAAGATTTTTAGATTTACGTTTGGTAAAACGTTTTTAGCAGGTTGTTTACCATTTGACATTGAAAGGTTTGCGAATGAACCACACAGCCGCCTCTAATGTTGCTTTTATTTTTGATTGCGACGGCACACTGGTAAATAGCACCCCCGTTTGGGGCTATGCGCAGCCCGAACTATTGCGGCGTCACGGCATTGATGTAACGATTGACGATTTTGCCCAGTTTGAGCATTTGTCGCTCGAGGACGAGTGCCAGGCCTACCACGACACCTGGGGCATTGGCGAAAATGGCGAGGAGCTGTATCGCGAGCTGAGCGACATCCTGATTGATGGCTACTCCAAGGTGCCGCCGCGCGAGGGGCTCCTGGCATTTTTGGAGCAGGCGAAATTGGCCGGTGTTGCTATGTGCGTGGCCACGTCTACGCCGGCCGAGCTGGTGCAGTCCGCACTCGCGGGTGCGGGGCTCGACGCCTATATGGAGTTTATTACCACGACGGGCGAGGCGGGCCGCTCCAAGCAGTTCCCCGATGTGTACGAGCTGGCGTTGCGTCGCCTGGAAGAGCGCCACCGTCACCAGTTTGAGCGCGCGTGGGTGTTTGAGGACGCGGTCTTTGGCCTTAAGAGCTCTGGCACTGCAGGCTTTAAGCGGGTGGGCATTTATGACCCACACGGCCGTATGGAGCGCGACGAGGTTCGCGACAACTGCGATATCTTTATCGATAGCTATGAGGACCTGGACCTGGCCCGTGTGCTTTCGTTTGAGGGCTAGGCGAGGGCTGTGGCTTGTAAGGTATTAGTGGTATGTGGTTCGCCGGTGGTGGCGAGCGCGGATCTGTTGCGTCGACTAGCGGGGGAGTGCGACCACGTTGTCGCCGTTGACCGCGGGCTCGACGCGCTGCTGGGCGCCGGCCTGGGCTGCGACGTGTATGTAGGAGATGCCGACACGGTGAGCGACGCCGGTCGCGCGTTGGTGGATGCCGCCGAGGCCTTTGAGGTAGAGCGCCACGACCCCTACAAGGACTATACCGATCTGGCGCTGGCGCTCGATTCCGTCCGACGCCGCTGGCCGGGTGCCGAGGTGGTTGCGACCTGCGCCACCGGCGGTCGCCCGGACATGGCGCTTTCCGTAACTGGGCTGCTTGCGGGCTACGAGGATGCTCCCATTTGGATTGCCGAGGACAAGGTGGTCGCCCGCATCCTTCACACAGGCGAGTCGTGGACCATCGAGGGTGCCGAGGGCAAGACGTTCTCCATCATCGCCATAGCCCCCAACACAGAGATAAGCGAACACGGCCTAGAGTGGGAACTGGACCACGCCCCGCTAGCCCTACTAGCCGACACCGGCATCTCTAACGTCGTTAGAAGAACGGCCACGATCCAAATCCACACCGGCACGGCCATCGCTTACCTTTACAAGTAAGGTGCCGCAGCGTGAGGGTTTTATCGGGACGGCGGGCGAGCAGGCAGTCGCCGCGTGAGGGTTTTATCGGGACGGCGGGCGAGCAGGCAATCGCCGCGTGAGGGTTTTATCGGGACGGTGGGCGAGTGGGCAATCGCCGCGTGAGGGTTTTATCGGGACGGTGGGTTAATTGACTGATTTTGCCGAAGTCAAAATCAGTCAATTCAGCCCCGTCCCAGGAAAACCCGTAAGAAAAAGTTTCAACAAAAATCTCTTGCATCAAGCAAAATCTTCCCCTATAGTATCTCCTCGTCACGGGGGCGTAGCTCAGCTGGGAGAGCGCTTGACTGGCAGTCAAGAGGTCAGGGGTTCGATCCCCCTCGTCTCCACCATCGTGAATGCAAGGCCTTCGGAAAACCGAAGGCCTTTTTTCATACGTGTCCACGCCACAATCCATAGTGACGATCGCATCATCCTGTAAAAAGTTGCGCAATTACCTCCCCGTTTTGTACAAAGTTTGTTAGCCAAACATAATAGTTTGAGCAATTCACGCCGCCACCAATACATCTCAGGCAGTGCTCATCGACCCACACACCCCCATAAACCTGCGTCAATGTGTGCAAGGCGGCACAATATCTCCCATAACCACGGCAAGTAACCAATATGTTGCTAAACACACCCCAAAACGTATGGGCTACCTGCTGTGCTAGGATAACTAACATTATATGGGTTCAACTGTGTTCACGGCTCCAGCAAGCCGCAAAGCACAGGGTCGATCAGCATCCGGCCGTAACGGCGGTGCCAGAAAAACCACGAGCTCCAATAGCGTCGTCATGCGTATCGCATCGAATGACTTTGTGCTTGTCTATGTGCAAGCTGTTCTTTCGACTCGATATTCCATGACTCATCGCAGCAGTCCTAAAGCTGTTTGCGTGCGATTCAGTTTTTTCCCGCTTGACTGGATCGCACGCAGCCAGCTGGGGTCGCGGTCATTTTGCGATACACGTCCGCGACTCTAGCAACTGCACTTATACATACCGTTCACGGTGGGGCAGAGCCACGCGCTTGTCTAACTGGGCTCAGGGTTTGAATATGGAGCGCCCTCGCGCACAAGCGCCCTGGCGAAGCCATACCTAAACCCCGTGAGCCACACGTAAGACAGCAAGGGGGTGGTGCTCGTGTGGTATGTGATCCAGGTCATTAATGGTCGCGAAAATGTAATGCGCGAGCGCATTGAGCGCATGGTGCCGGCTGGCGCCATTCAGGAGCTCTTTTATCCCCAATTTCAAACCGAGATCAAGGTTCACGGCGAATGGGTCAACACGACCAAGCCGCTTTTTCCCGGTTACCTTATCTGCGATACGGCAGATCCCCGCACCGTGCAACAGTATCTGCTGCGCATGGACGACTTTGCCCGGGTGCTATCCCAGGACGGTCAGTTTGTGCCGCTGGCAAAAGAAGAGGTTCAGCTTATTGGCAGCTTTACGCATAGGGGAGAGCGCGTAGTGCCCATGAGCGAGGCCCTAAAGGACGGCGACCAGGTCGTAGTGACGGCTGGTCCGCTGCTGGGCCACGAAGGCCTTATCAAATCCATTAACAGACGCAAGAGCACTGCTTATTTGGAGCTCGACTTGTGCGGCCGACGCGTGACTACCCGCGTTGGCCTTGCCGTGCTTTCGGCCGAGCAGCGCGCAATGCGAAACCTTAAAAAGGCGATCGCCTAGCTGCGGGCGACTGTTTAACGGACAGGGAGGATCCCCGGGGGCGGGGACGTAGGTTTGAAGGAAATAGGGTCAGATAAAACTGAATATTCAGAAGGAGCGCCGGTGGGGGCCGCGCTCGTTGCCCAGGCCATGAACGGCGGCGACGTGAGCATGCGCTACAAGGCCATGCAGGTCCTCAAGGACTGGGACCGAACGCGCCTTGCCTACCGCATCGCCAAGCGCGTCTTCGACATCGTGTTCAGCGGCTGCGTGCTGGTAGTCATCGCCATACCCAGCCTGGTGCTGGCGGCGGCCATCCGCCTGGAGAGCGAGGGCAACCCGTTCTACAGCCAGATCCGCGTGGGCCAGACCCACCGCGACGGCAGCCTGTCCACCTTCCGCATGTGGAAGTTCCGCAGCATGTACAAGGACGCCGACGAGCGCCTCGCCGAGCTCAAGGGGCAGAACGAGATCGCCGGCGCCATGTTCAAGATGAAGGAAGACCCGCGCGTCACCAAGATCGGCAGGTTCATCCGCAAGCACTCCATCGACGAGTTCCCGCAGTTCCTGAACGTGTTCCTGGGCCAGATGTCCGTCGTCGGCCCGCGTCCGCCGCTGCCCAACGAGGTGGCGGAGTACACCGAGTACGACCTGCAGCGCCTGGCCGTGAAGCCCGGGATCACCGGCTGGTGGCAGGTGACGGAGCGCAACTCGACCGGGTTCGACGGTATGGTCCAGCGCGACCTTGAGTACATCGCAAAACGCGGTCCCGTCACGGACCTGAAGATAGTCGTCCTCACGGTGATCGAGGTCATCACCGGTAAGGGTGCGTGCTAGATGCGCATCGCGATGATCGGACATAAGAGATACGGCTCCCGCGAGGGCGGCGTGGAGGTCGTCGTGACCGAGCTCGCCCGCCGCATGGCGGCGCTCGGCCACGAGGTCACCTGCTACGACCGTTCCGGCATCGATGTCATGACCGGTGACGCCGCGGATGGCCGCGAGCGCACGGTCGACGGTGTGCGCGTCGTTCCCGTGAGAACAATCGACAAAAGGGGTCTTGCTGCACTGAGTTCCTCATACTTTGCCACCCTGGCGGCCATCAAGGACAGGCCTGATGTAATCCACTATCACGCTGAGGGCCCTTGCGTGCCGCTTCCCCTGGCAAAGCGTGCCGGCGTCCGGACCGTGACAACCATCCACGGCTTGGACTGGCAGCGCGCTAAGTGGGGCAAGCTCGCTAGCACGTATATCAAGATGGGGGAGAGGGCCGCGGCCACCAAGGCAGATGGCCTCATCGTGCTGTCCAAGTCCGCACAGTCCTACTTCGAGGACACCTACGGCCGCACCGCGAGGTTCATCCCCAACGGTATCGAGCCAAAGCAGCCGAGGCCGGTCAACCAGATAAAACAGAAGTGGGGGCTCGATGCGGGTTCCTACCTGCTGTACCTGGGCAGGCTTGTCCCCGAGAAGCGCCCCGAGCTCCTGATCGAGGCGTTCAAGAATCTCGACACGGAAAAGAGACTCGTCATCGCCGGCGGCGGTTCGGACACCTCCGAGTACGAGGCGTCACTTCGCGAGGCCGCGCAGGGCGACCCTCGCATCCTCTTCATCGGCTTCGTATGCGGTGAGCCCTTGGAGGAGCTGTACTCCAACTGCTATGCCTACGTGCTCCCTTCAGACGTGGAGGGCATGCCCATGAGCCTGCTGGAGGCCATGGCATACGGTCGCTGCTGTATGACGAGCGATATCCCCGAGTGCGCGGACGTGCTTGCTGGCAACGGTGTGACGTTCGAGAAGGGGAGTATTGGCTCGCTGCAGTTCGCGTTGCAGGGCTTGCTCACCGAAAGCGATCGCGCGGCCGCCCTCGGCGCCGCCGCTAAGGTCCATGTCGAGAAAACCTACAACTGGGATTCCGTCGTCGAGCGGACCCTTTCTCTGTATAAAGGGGAGCTCTAAATGAAAATTCTCCAAGTTAGTAAGTTTCTCGTTCGACGCGGTGGTGTTGAGACCTATCTGCTCGATTTGGGTTCACTGCTGAGTGCAGCCGGTCATGACGTTCAGTACTATGGAATGGAAGATTCAAATAGGGTCGTTGGAAATGACTATGGCATTTATGCTCCGGCTATTGAGCTCGGTGGGCGACAGGGCGTTTCTAGAGTTCTTGATGTTGCGAATACAATCAACTCTAAAGCCGTTTTCAAGAGCTTCTCAAAGCTCCTCGATTCGTTTCAGCCTGACGTCATTCATTTGAATAATATTCACTACCACTTAACTCCTGCCGTTATCGTTGCCGCACATCGATATAAGGTCGTTTCAAGCAAACCTGTTTGTCTCGTTATGACTATGCACGATTATCATTCTGTTGTTCCGTGTGATGGGTGCATGAACAACTCAACTTATGAGATTTGCGACCGTTGTCTCGATGGCCGCTATTCTCGTTGTGCCATTTCTCAATGCACGAGAGGCGGCAGAGCAAAGAGTGTCGTCGCGGCAATTGAATCTACTTACTGGCATCGCAAAAAAGTGTACGGACTTCTGGACTGCGCTATTTGTCCAAGTATGTACATGAAGAATAAGTTTGATCGTGTGCCTGAGTTCAATGGAAAGACAGTCCATCTTCCCAATTTCACCAATCTCGAGCGTCGCTCATATAAAAAGGAGCGCTACGTGCTCTATTTTGGAGCATTTAATCGAGATAAGGGCGTGGGAACACTCCTTGATATTGCAGAAAAACACCCAGAGATTCAGTTCAAATTTGCTGGTAAGGGACCTCTTGCGGGGCGCATGAATGGCACGCCTAATGTCGAGAACCTTGGTTTCAATACGGGCGATGCTCTTCGAGAAATAGTAGGACGAGCCACTCTGGCGGTCATGCCGTCAGAGTGCCTCGAGAACTCGCCTTTCGCGGTTCTCGAGGCACTCTGTTCTGGCACCCCC
Source organism: Collinsella sp. SGI.184 (assembly GCF_050313415.1). NCBI lineage: Bacteria > Bacillati > Actinomycetota > Coriobacteriia > Coriobacteriales > Coriobacteriaceae > Collinsella > Collinsella sp. SGI.184. The sequence continues at coordinate 154,925 of NZ_JBNPLJ010000001.1, forward strand.
GTACTTGGCGCTCGTATCGGTGGAATCCCCGAACTCATTGACGAGGGCGTGACCGGCGAGCTATTTGAATTCCGCAATTCGTCCGACCTTGAATCAAAGCTGGTCTCGCTCTGGAACGACCCCGAAAGATGTTCGCGATATGCGGCCAACTGCGCCTCATTCGAGCCCATGTCCCCCGGGCGCTACTTGGATGCTTTGACCGATATTTACGCTGGGGCTATGAAGAGACAATCTGAGGAGTTTTCTAAATGAGGATATTCGAAATAGGAACGGGCTATACGTCTATTCCCGCAGATAAGGGGGCTGCAACTGAGATTGTCGTGGAGAACCTTTCCCGCTCTCTCATAAAGCTCGGACACGATGTGACGGTAGTAGATATCGAGGATCCTAATCGTCTCCCGACGGACCTTTCCATCCTTGAAGTCCCTATGCCCAAGGGTTTTGGGGCGACCGATGAGGCTTTGGGCATCAAGCATAAGCTCAAGCGAGTCGTATACTCGATCAAGCTCGCCGGGGTTCTCAAAAGGGTGCTTTATCAGCTTCCTGCTGGAGATAAGGCCCTTCTTCACTTCCATAACCAGTACAATGCCTTCTTTTTCTATAGGTTGGTACCGTCAAGCCTGCGCTCGAAGGTTGCAGTGGCTTACACGGTCCACAGTTATATCTGGCATGACGACTGGGATGTCATTGAGGGAACGATAAAGAGGCGTTATTTCCAAGAGGTCGATGCGATGAAACGCGCCGACCAGTCGTTCGTCCTTAACGCCGATGCGATCAACCTCATCACTGAGCATGCTGGTGTTGACGCTTCTAAGCTTACCTTGATCGCTAACGGCGTCGATACCGAGGCCTATCGTCCTTGCGAATCGTCTGAGGTCGCTGATTTGGCATCATCGCTTGGCCTTGCCGATATGGACTGTATCATCCAGGTGGGGTCCGTGTGCGATCGAAAGAACCAGATGGGCGCCCTCAAGTTGATCGCCCCCCTTATGAAAGAGAGGGAAAACCTCGCATATATTTACGCGGGTGGTGTCATCGACCAGGAATACAAGGATTCTCTGGATGCATTTGCCTCTAGCTACGGTATCGGCGAGCGAGTGGCCTATCTAGGCGAATTGAAGCCCGGCAAGGAATTGAATAGGTACTATAACCTTGCGAAATGCAGCCTGTTTGCAACAAAGGCCGAAGCTTTCGGCCTAGTTGTAATCGAGGCGATGTCAAGCGGTCGACCCGTGTTCGTTGATTCTTCACTCAAAGTGGACCTCGCTGGTGTCGAGCGCTACAACGACGGCGATGAACTCCGCAGGAAGATTTCGCGAGTCATGGATGACGAGCCCGAGCGCGAGCGGATGGCCGCCGCCGCTCGCACGACCGTCCTTGAGAAGTACTCCTGGGACAAGGTCGCCGTTGACTACGCAAGAGCTTTCGAGAAGTTGATTTAGGAGAATAGTATGGCCGAAAAGAAACTCAACGGTACCGTCATCGTCACCTACCGCTGCAACGCGCGCTGCACCATGTGCAACCGCTACAAGGCTCCCAGCCGCCCGGAGGAAGAGCTCTCCATCGAGACCATCAAGAAGCTCCCCAAGATGTACTTCACCAACATCACCGGCGGCGAGCCCTTCATCCGCCAGGACCTCAAGGACATCGTGCGCGAGCTCTACAAGAAGTCCGACCGCATCGTCATCTCAACGAACGGCTTCTTCACCGACCGCATCATCGACCTGTGCGAGGAGTTCCCCAACGTCGGCATCCGCATCTCCATCGAGGGCCTGCAGCAGACCAACGACAAGATCCGCGGCCTGGAGAACGGCTACAACCGCGGCTACGCCACGCTCAAGAAGCTCGTCGAGCTCAAGCACCCCGACGTGGGCTTCGGCATGACGGTACAGGACCTCAACGCGCCCGATTTGGTGCCCCTCTACAGGATCTCCGACGAGCTGGGCATGGAGTTCGCCACGGCGTCGCTGCACAACAGCTTCTACTTCGTCGAGGCCAAGAACATCATCCACGACCGACCCATGGTGGCCAAGAATTTCGAGGACCTGGTCAACGAGCTGCTCAGGTCCAACAGCCCCAAGAAGTGGTTCCGCGCCTACTTCAACCACGGCCTCATCAACTACATCTATGGCCAGCCGCGCCTGCTGCCGTGCGACATGGCGTTCGATACCTTCTTCATCGACCCCTACGGCGACGTCATGCCCTGCAACGGCACCAAGGACAAGGAGGTCATGGGCAACCTCAACGAGGAGTCCTGGGACGAGCTGTGGAACTCCGATCAGGCCGAGAGGGTCCGCGCGAAGGTCCGCCACTGCGACCGCAACTGCTGGATGATCGGCTCGGTGAGCCCGGCCATGCACAAGTACATCTGGAAGCCCGGCTGGTGGGTGCTCAAGCACAAGGTGAAGGCCCTGTTTACCAAGAGGCCCTACGACATGCACGAACTCAAGGTAGTTCGTGACTACGAGGAGGGACGCGTGACCAAGGAGCAGCTCGATGCCTGCTCGACCTGCGATCTTTGCGCCAAGATCAACGACGGTCTGTCCGAGGCGTCGAAGGCCGATGCGCACGTGTACGAGACGCATGAGGCGCTGTAAACAATGCAACTGTTAAGACACAGATTTAGTTTTATCGAGTTGATGTTCTGCGTAACAATATGCACTTTCTTTTTTTCGCAGTATGCAACGGGCGTGCCGGTACTAGGCTCTATTTTCCAGGCGATGGAAAGGTATAAAATTAAATATATACTTTCGTTCATCTTGGCTGGGATGACCCTTGTGGGTATCTCGAAGCGCAAGGAATTTTATTACAAGCGCGAAATTGCCCTCTTGTTCGGTAATGTTTTTATTCTTGTTGCCGTCTCGGTTATATATCAGGTGATTAACGGTTTCCATGGGGACACCTTTAATGAAGCAATGTACTTTATAGTTCCAGCTATTCTTGTTTTTGCGCTTGTTAACCATGAACGGGGGAACATAAAGAAGTACATTGATTTCATGTTCTACTTAAGCTGGATTTGTTTCTTTACGCAAATGTTTGATGTGGCAACGTCTACCAGGATCGCTTCGGGTCGTATCATGATTGATTTTATCGACTCTTATTCGCCTTTTGAATCCGGACTCGCTTTTTTTGCAGTGGTCTTTGTGTTTTTCTATACATTTACTGGTGAGAAACGGAAGAGGAATTTTTCCTTTATTTTGTGCGTGCTCTCATTAAAGAGAATGTCATTTATATTTTCTATTTTATTCATTCTAATTGGTAAACGTATGGCAAATCTAAAGGTCAATAGATTGGTTTGCACGGCTATATTTTGTTTGATTCCGTTTGCATTTTATCTTGTGTGTAATGATAATGTTGCACTAGTTTTTTACCGTATAACCGGTCTTAACCTTAACCAATTTATGATGGGACGTTTCGACTTCATCAATCTCTTGGTCGACAATAGTACTCAAATTAAATATGGGCTTGGGTCGTGTAGAGCCTTTTTAAGTCACTATTATCAAATTTACTACAATACGGTTGGACTGGTCGATGTATATGACCCGCATAATGATATTTTGAGATTTTTTCTCGAATGTACCATCTTGGGATCATTCAGTCTCGCTGCCTCTCATTTTTTCCTCACAAGTGGAAAAACGTGCTCGACTATTTTGCTGCTGTATATTTTCATTGAGTGCTGTTTCAATCATTGTTTTGGTGCGGGTAATACTGTGTATTGGGTCCTTGTATATCTTGTCGTATTCTACATTGATGGCCATCAAATGCCGGATTCCATGTGCAATAGTAAATTATCCGACTTACCTATTGCGCCTTCGCTCTCTCAGGATCTGATTAAACGAGATAGCTGCAGTTCAGGCGGTATTTAAACTTGATAGCAATAATCGTCGATAGGGTTGCCTGATGGGTATTTGTTGCGTTATGTGAAGGGTGTTAAAAAGCGCTTTCTCGTATGGCGATTATTCGCACTTTCTCGTATGGCGAGTATTCGCAATAAGTTTTTAACGATTCTGAAGACAAGTTAGCATCGGCTTTCTTTTGGCCACTTGCTATTCAGGAGGTTTAATCCTTATGAGGATTCTATATCTCACGAATTTTCATAATCCATACCGCGATGAGTTTTTCGAGTGGTTTGGTAAAAAAGTCGACTTGACCGTACTGTTCGAAAGGCGTTTTACAAGCGAACGAGATGAGAGTTGGTTTAGCGGTGCTAAGGCGATTTCGTATCATGAACTCTATTTAAGCGATGTTAAGCGCTCTCTTCGTTTGAGTGCGATGTTTGAAATGCTTAAGGGCTTCGACATAGTTGTTGTTGGCTGCTATAACGATTTTTATCAGATGGCTGCTATTTACCACATGCGGCTTCATGGAATTCCGTATGTTGTTAACTCCGATGGATTTGTATTCAACGGTTCCAATCTAATTAAAAATGCGGTTAAAAAATCCGTTCTGCGTGGAGCCAACGCCTACATAACGGCTGGTAAATGCAGTGTATCCAGTATTCGAGATATTGTTGGTGAAAGAAATCTGATTCACTCTTACCCATTTTCATCTTTAACGGCGTCTAGCTATCTTGAGTGCGCAAAATCTGTTGCAGATCGCGATGCATCCATTGTTTTATCTGTTGGGCAATTTGAAGATTACAAGGGGCTCGATGTGCTGCTTGAGGCGGCGAAGAGTTTTCCTAACAAACGTTTCCGTCTTATTGGTATGGGAAGGAAGAAAGAAAAGCTCGATTCTATAGTTGATAAGATGGAACTACAAAATGTCGAGACTATTGCCTTTCTAAAGCCTAGGGCGCTGGTTCGGGAGTATTTGAAGGCGGGTTTGTTTGTCCTGCCCAGTCGTCAAGAATGCTGGGGACTTGTTATTAATGAGGCGGCTGCAACTGGATGCCCAATTGTTTCCACGTACGGGTCTGGTGCTGCGGTAGAGTTTTTAGCTGATAGATATTCTCGGTTCTTAGCCATTCCGGGAGATTCCGGCTCTCTCGTTGAGGCCATGAACAATTTCTTTGCTCTGCAATCTTGTGATGCCGTTGCGTATGGGCTGTATTTAAAGAAGCGGGCGCAGAGCTACACCATTGAGGCATCTGTTGATGCCCATCTTGCTTTATTTAATGAGATGGTTTACGGAAAGCGAAACTGAGGACGACAAATGAAAATCGGTATTTTGACATTTCAGCGCGCTTATAACTATGGCGCTTCTCTTCAAGCTTATGCATTATCCAAAGCCTTGAAGGGTTCTTCAGAAGACATTGAAGTATCTGTACTTGACTATCGCACCGATAAATTGAACGATGCGGCAAAGTTAATTAAAAGTGGGGAAGGCCTATCTGCAAAAACTGCTGCAAAAATCGGATTTCGCCTCTTAAAGCACCGCAGTTTTAATACCTTCGATAAACGTTATCTGTCTCTTACTGCTCCTATCAGGGATTGGAAGGTTTTTGCTGGCACCAATTCTCAGTTTGATGCCCTGGTCGTCGGAAGCGACCAGGTGTGGAAAGATGACATTACCGGTTCTGACCCCGCGTTTTATTTGGAAGGCATCAAATCTGATATCCCTCGATACTCCTATGCGGCTAGTTTTGCCGGATCTGAGGAAGTGGGTGCACAGGTTCTCAAAAATCACCGCTCGGAACTCGAAAAGTTTGAGACGGTTTCGCTTCGCGAAAATGGATACCTCTCTAATTTCGCCGAACAACTTTCTAGTCCCGTAAGAAGGGATTTGGATCCTGTCCTTCTTTTGTCCCAAAATCAGTGGGCTGAAGTCGCAAGTCCGCGCCTGATTAAAGACAAGTATGCCTTCATGTACGTTGTTGGTCCCGAAATAAATATTCGTAAATTCGCGGAGTCCTACTGCAAAAAGTATGGGCTTAAACTCATTGATAACAAGAAGAGCATTGAATTTTTAAAACATTGTAGCCCCGAAGACTTTCTTTCTTGGATTCAAAATGCCGATTGCCTAATCACCAACTCTTTTCACGGCACTGCTTTTTCGGTTATTTTTCAAAAGACTGCTTTCTATGAACTCGGGCAGGGGGAGAAGCGTAACTTCCGAGCAGCCAGTTTGCTTGACTCGGTTGGCATCTCCGGTCGTGAGATTGTAAGCGACGTTTATTCAGATGGAGAAGCGGTAGTCGATTGGGCCTTGGCGTGCTCAAAGCTCGATGCGATGCGCGAGAACTCCCTTTCTTATGTGAAGGCCATTGCAGAGGGGCGGTCGGGTGCTGACACGAGTGGCATAAAGTGCTCTGATGCAGGATCGAACTGCTCAAATAATCCCGCTGCTCAACTTCCTCGCTATTATGTAGGAGCTCATGGGGATATCGAGATCTGTAAACATAGTTCGTCAGGCGGGGCTTTCACCGCTTTGACTGATGCTTTTTTCTCTCGGCATAATAACTCGGTGATTTACGGCTGTGCCTGGAATGAAAATCTGGAAGCCGTGCACATTCGTGCTGTTGATGAGTCCGGTAGGAATGCTATGCGCGGTTCGAAGTATATTCCTTCCAAATTGGGTGATTCGTTTAAGCATGTTGCAGATGATTTGCGACATGGAAGGAACGTTGTCTTCTCTGGGACTCCTTGCAATATCGCAGCCCTTAATAAATATATCGCTATGAATGGGGTTCCCACGGACAGGCTTCTCACGATTAGCTTTCTCTGCCATGGTGTTGGTAGTGAGCGGTTTTTTCGTGACTATATTGCACATCTTGAAGATCGCTATGGGGGACACGCGATTGCTGTCAACTTTCGTGCGAAGTCTCAAGTCGGAAAAATCCAGGACATGCGGGTTGAGTTTGATAATGGGAAGGTTTATACAGCCGCTTCGACAAATAGTGACTGGTTTTATTCAATATATCTTGCTAATTTAATTCTCCGCCCATCTTGTTACAAATGTAAATTTGCCGGCGGTGCTCGACCTTCTGATATTGATATTGCCGACGCATGGGGTCAACCGTGGATTGATGGTAAGGCGCCCTCGTTACTCATCTCTAACACTGAAAAGGGACAGACCCTTATTGATGACGTTACAGGGGTTATGTCCTTACGTGAGCTCCCTTATAGCCGCGTGAAACAGCCGGCAATGATTCATCATGCGGAAAAACCTCTTCAATATGATGAGTTTTGGCGTGTTTATAACGAGGAAGGATATCTGAGTGCTCAGCGTTTGTTTGGCAACAACACAATCTGGGGTAAAGCCAGGGCCGCTGCTATTAGAGTTGTGGACGTGCTGGGAGTCCGAAAACTGCTGAAGCGCTAGATTAGGAATTATCGGTTTATGATTATTAGGACAACCAAAAAAGATATCGTTTGGAACTATGTCGGGACTATCGTTTCGTTGTCAAGCGGTTTTATTCTCCTTCCGCTGTTGCTCGCCTATCTTTCTGGTGATGAACTGGGTCTTTGGTATGTTTTCTTGGCTATTTCGAATTTAACCCAGTTATTTCAGTGGGGTTTCGAGCCTACTTTTGCGCGAAATATCGTGTATGTGCTGAGCGGTGCGCAGAGTCTTACAAAAGAGGGCTGTGATCCTGATTCTATGGGTAGTTCTGTCGATTGGCATCTGCTCCATGTTGTGTTTAGAGCTTCTAAGGTGATCTTCGGTATTATCGCTGTAGCATCGACAGCTCTTGCCGCTACCATCGGAACGCTTTATATTGCTGCGATTTCAGACGGCATAAAAGGCTATTCACATTGGGTGGCATGGTTCATTTTTCTTCTAGCCATTTTTCTTAACCTTTACTTTTTGTACACAGTTACTTTCTTGCGCGGTACGGGTGATATAGCGGGCGAAAATCGTGCTACTACAATTGCTAAGCTGGTTCAGCTCGCTGTAAGCGCCGTGCTACTAGTCTTCGGTTGGGGGCTCATTGGCGCTGCGATCGGGTTTTTGGCTAACGGCGTGTTAACTCGAGTTCTTGCACTTCATTATCTTAAGGAGCATGAGGGTGTCATAGAGGCCTTCGAAAGTCGTACAAAGGTTAGTCGAGCGGAAATCAAAGAGGTGTTCGATGCCATTTCTTTTGTGGCGCTAAGGAACTGCGCTACCCAATTTGCTTCCTATACATCGACTCAGGCGTCAACGATTCTATGTTCCCTTTTCTTGTCACTTTCAGATACAGGGTTGTTTTCGGTTAGTATGCAACTCGGAAATGCCGTAAGTAACTTCGCTGCAACATTTTTTAGGTCGTACATGCCCGCTCTTCAAGCAGCTTACAGCTCGTCCAACATTGAGCGTCAGCGCACAATCGTGGCAAAGGGCGTGGTAGTGTTTTGGTTGCTAATCGTTCTTGGGACCGTTGCTGTTCCTGTCGCGGTATTTCCATTGGTTCATATTCTGCGTCCCGAAAAGGCTCTTGATACGTGGCTGTTTATCGGTATAAATGTTTATCTTGCTTTCTATACGCACGTTAACTTGATGACAAATATTATTCTTAGCGCAAACTTCATCCCCTTTACCAAAGCCTTTGTAGTGTCATCGATTAGTGGAATCATTTTGTCGGCTGTTCTTATGGCTACTACTCCCCTTGGGGCTTGGGGATTGGTTTTAGGCTTACTGATTTCTCAGGTATACAATTTTTTCAAGTGGCCGCATTGGGTAATGGATTTACTCGATACAAAATATGTCGCATGCCTGAAACGAGGCTTCCATTGGCTAAGTTCGACTGTGAGTAAACAATTATTCGGCCGATAGATTGCTTAAAGCGCATCTATCGGACTGCTTCTGATTCCGATAGAACATCAATGAAGCGAGCTCGATGCCCGATTCGGTCATCTTCCTGGCCTCCGCGTCCAGCCGCGCCCAGTCGATCGTCCTGTCGATCCCGGGTGCGGCCCTCGTCGTAGAGCTCACCGATCTTTGCCTCCGTGAAGCACCCGGACTCCTGCCGTATCTCGTCCTGCTCGCACATGACTGCGCCGGTCAGCCGTATCAGCGGTGCCGTGTGTTTCGTCAAGAGGATTTGAGCAAAAAGAGCTTCGGAATTTGAGCAGCCTGAGCATCGGAAGCGCGCACGCTTTTTGAGCGCTAGCCCTCCTGCATGAGGGCATGGCGGACGCGCTGGGCATCGAGTCGGTCAGGGCGGGGCGCGAGGTCAGGTTCGTGGACTGCGCCCGGCTCGTCGAGGACCTGGAGGACGCTCGTCGCGCGGCATCCTCAAGAAGAGGCTCAGGTACTACGCCCACTCGAGGCTGCCGATCATCGACGAGCTCGGCTACCTCGACGTCGGCAGCGCGGGCGCGGACCTGCTGTTCCAGCTGATATCGACGCGCTACGAGCAGCGCTCGACGATCATCACCACCAACGTGGGGATCAGCGGCTGGGGCAGGGTGTTCGGGGACGACGTGGCGGCGAGCGCGATCGCGGGCAGGGTGTGCCACCACCGCCACCTGGTCAAGATAACCGGCAGGTCCTACAGGCTGAGGGACCTGCCGAGGGACGGCCCGTCAAGCCGTGACCGGAATCGGTGAAAATACGTTAGCGCAACCGGTGAAACCGCCTTTGCGCGAACGGCGCGCCTGTTTAGCGAAACTGGTGAAAAAAAGATTGACGCTAACAGAAGGCCGCTCGGCGGCTCGCCGGTGCCCTACGTCTGGCTCGACGCGACCTACGTCAAGTGCCGCCGCGGGGGGCGCGTCGCCTCCACCGCCGTGGTCACCGCCATCGGCTGCGATGCGGGCGGCTGGAGGCACGTCCTCGGTGTCGACGTGGTTGACACCGAGTCTTACGACTCGTGGCTCGCCTTCCTGCGGGCTATCCGCTCGCGCGGGGCGGCGGGCGTGCGGCTCGTCGTCTCGGACGCCCACCCGGGGCTCGTCCGGGCGCTCGGCGAGGTCTTCCAGGGCGCCGCGTGGCAGCGCTGCGCGGTCCACCTCATGCGCGACTGCATGCGCGAGGCCGGCTCCTGGCAGCTCAGGCGCCGCGTGGGCAGGATCGTGTCGCAGGTGTTCCGCGGGCGCGACGCCGCCACCGTGACGGCCATGTACCACGCGGCGTGCGACATGCTGGCGGGGTGCTGCCCCAGGGCGGCGGCGGTGCTGGAGGAGGCCGAGCCCGACGCGCTGGCCTACCTCGACTTCCCGCCGACCCACTGGAAGCGCCTGCGCACCAACAACGTGCAGGAGAGGACCAACCGAGAGATAAAGCGCAGGTCGCGCGTCGTGCAGGTGTTCCCCTCCACGGGCTCGCTGGTGCGGCTCGCGGGCGCGGTCATGTGCGAGCAGGACGAGATATGGCAGGAGTCCAGGTACTTCTCGGAGGCGAGGATGAACGAGCTCTACGACGACGGTCGCACCCGGGGGACCGACGGTCCCGTCGATTGGGCGCGGCTCGAGGCGGAGGCAAGGAAGATGCTCGAGTCCGGCCTCGAGCTTGCGGACAGGGTCGAGGCGGCATAGGATATCAACCGTATTCCAGATTCTGGGACGCCGGGCCGACTCGCTTCGGATCGGGCACTACACCAACTTTCTCGACACTACCCAAAGGGATCGCGTCGAAAATGTTGGTGTAAGGGCGACGCCCTAGCGCCCGTTTAACGAAGAACGGCCTTCGTCCTAGAATCTGAAATCACCACAACAACAGGTTCTAGGAAAGGACGAAGACCGGTATGGGAATCTTATCAGACCCGACGCCGGACATGCTCGCAATGTCCCGTTTCGGCGACGGCGCCATCGATATGTAGGAACTGCTCAGGCGCCTCGCCGAGCAGGTCGCGAACGCCGTGATGGACGCCGAGGCCGACCGGCTCTGCGGTGGCGGGGCGGCCAGCCGAAACGGCTACCGCGAGAGGTCGCTCGCCACCTGCGTCGGCACGCTGACGCTGCGCATCCCCAAACTGCGCTCCGGCAGCTTCTTCCCGGAGGACGCGCTCGAGCGCCACCGGCGCGTCGACCGCGCTCCCGTGACCGCCGCCGCCGAGATGTACGCCACGGGCACGAGCACCCGCAAGGGCTTCGTGGCCGACGAGGTGCTGCAGATGGCGTGGGACCGCGTTTACGAGGGCAAGGAGAAGCCGGTCGTGGGCGTGTACCGCCTGACGATGAAGTCCAACTCCGACAACTTCCGCGCGAGCTCCATCCAGGGCGTCATGAAGCGCGTGAAGGCCAAGGGCGTGCCCGTGGTGGTCTACGAGCCCACGCTGGACGCGCCGGAGTTCTTCGGCTCCGAGGTGACCCACGACCTGGAGGCCTTCAAGGCCGGCTGCGATGTGATCGTCGCCAACCGCTGGAGCGACGAGCTCGCGGACGTGGTGGACAAGGTGTACACGAGGGATCTGTTTAAGCGGGACTAGGGGAGAGGATTCCCGACCGCGTTTTTTAGCCTTATCTATGAGTCGCATTGTCAAGAAAGAGGTCATATCGGCTAACGCCGATATGACCTCTTTTGGTATAAGACTGATTCCTTTTGCAGCTGGTGAGCGATGCGTTGTATATAGCACGCTAAGCAACGAACTCCATTTTCCCTGCATTTAGCCTTGAGCATCAAGAACGGGACATCGCCCGTGCTGCAATCGACTGCGTCGGGCCTCTTGATCCAGTCCGACAGGCTTCCGACGTCGTGGCTCAGCCAATGCGTCACCCAACTCCGCGTGGGCCACCCCAGACATTTTGAAAAGCTCCATGCTTGCATTGGTGACGACAAGGTTGAAGTACATGGCGGAGCACGAGTGTGAAAGGAGGGGGTATCCGGATATGTCGGAGCTGGAAGAGACAGATGAGCTGAACAAGAATACGGAGCGTAAGATTAGTCCGCACGGGTTGTTAGGCTAAGCTCGGATGTTGCCTTTGTTTATATTTGACGTCTTAAACTTCGATGTGAAAGAGCCGTTCTGCAATTGGGTTATGACTTTGTAGCTGCTCCGGTTGAATATAGGGATAGCGTTCAGTTGAATCCCTCTGAAGTTGTTAAATCAACAATGGATTTAAAATCTCATAATCCATTACCTGCTTATATGGTTTTTCCAAATGGTATTCCACATTTTAATGCAGGAGTGTTTGTAAAGAATGTTCGTTATGCAAACCAAGCTGAATGGCGTATCGCCGTTAATAGGAATGAACGCTCATATGAGCCTCTAATTCTTAAGCTTGGCGATCTAACTGTTATCGCTCATTTGACTAGGAGAACGGAGCTTGCTGAAGATTTGCAACGGGTGCGCGGTTGTTCGGTTCCCTATTTGACTCGGGGGTGCTTTGGAACGAAGACTTCTCAAGAACTATCTCAGGATCTCTTTGAGTTGGGAAATGAGGAGGTCTTTATTACGCTGACGATTGGATAGCGCACAATAAGCGAGGATAGAGGTAATGGACTGGTGACCGCTCTTTGTTAAATAGACGCTAGGGGGTCGCCCCTACACCAACATTTTAGGCACGAATGCCTTTCACCGACTGGCAAAACGATTTACACCTAATTTTGGGATTCGTTTACAGGCAATTCGTTCGCTACTCGCCCGATCTCGCTACACTAATAACTGCTGCTACCAGGGCATTTCCAGTTGCGGCTTCCATTGGCTCTTGCGAAGATCGGAGCGGTTATGTTTGCTGCCGCGTTCCACACCAGCCGTCACTACATCCTGTTTACTGCCATGGCCTGCCTATGCGTTTTGCTGGGCGGGCCTTCTTATGCCGCGGGCGCGGAGAGCCTGATCATCGCGGGCGCGACGTACCGCGAGCCGGGCATATCGGGCCCCGGTTGGGCCTGGACCGATGACGAACATCTGGAGCTTAACGGCTACACGGGCGAGGCCATCGGCGCCTACGGCGGCCTGGTGGTGACGCTGATCGGGCAGAACACTGTTGTCGAGACGAGTGCGCCCGACGTGGACATCTCGCGTTGCGGCATGGAGGTGTGGGGCGATCTGACGCTCCGCGGCACCGGGTCGCTGACGGCCACGGGCTCGCAGTGCGGGATCTACGTTTCGGGGACGCTCGCGGTGGACGGCTGCAAGGTTGACGCCCGGGCCGACGGTGCCGGCATCACGGATGCGTGGGTGGCCGGCGTGTTCGCGGACGGTCTTGCCGTTCGCCGCGGTGGGCGCGTTGTCGCCGCGGGTGCGGGCTCCGGGGCGGGCGTGTGCGCCTATGGTGTGTGTCTGCTGGGCGGGGCTGCCGGCGGCGGCGCGGCCGGGCAGCTTTTCGTCGATGCGTCCTGGCTGGATGCTTCGGGCGCCGAAGGCGGCGTCGCCTGCCTGGGCGGGTCGCTTGCATCCGCGCGCTTTGTGGCACCTGCGGGCGGGGCCTTTGGCACAGGCGGCGTGGTGGATGCCGACGGGTCCGTGGCGGCGCATGTGACGATCGAGCCCGTGGATGCCACAACGCCGACGGGGGAGACCGCCGGTCCCGATGCGCCGGGCGATGGCCCGTCCTCCCCTGGCACCGACCCCGCTACCGGCGAGCCAGCTGCGGATCCCTCGACGAATCCCACACAAAAGCCTGCGGCCGCGACTAAGGCGGTGACCACGCCCACAGTGGCCAACACCACGGCCGCCAAGGCCTCTAGGCCCAAGGCCACCGCTGCGACGTCCGCCTCGCTCCCCAAGGCCGGTGATAACTGCTGGATCGCCGCATCTCTAACGCTAATCTTTCTCGGCATAGCGCTCCTATGTGCCGCGATTCGCTGCTAAGGCGCTCGATTTCCAGATTGCTCCTGAGCGAGGGTATTGGCTTACGCCAATACCCTCGCTCTCTTTGAATAGGGAAGCTTCTACGATGTCGATTGTTTGTAATCATCTTTTCTATACTTGTATGTACGTTATACTAAGGTTGTACTCACGCTATTGAAAGGACCTATAAATGGCAAGCTCAACATTAACCATCAGGGTTGACGACGACCTTAAGCGCGAGGCGGCAGAAGTGGCCGATTACTATGGGCTTGACCTATCATCCGTTACACGCGCTTTCTTTAAGCAAATGGTCAACACTCATCGCATCCCGTTGACCTTTGCTCCCGAGGAACCCAATGTCGAAAGTCTCGAGGCCATTCGCGAAGGAGATTCATTCCTGGCATCCGGTAAAAAAGGGCGTTTTGACAACGGTGCCGATCTGATCGCTGCGGCGATGCGCAATGAGTACGCTGACCGCTGAGTTCTCTGCAGCTTTCTCACGCGATTTAAAGAAAAAAGCAAAGCGCCGGAATTGGAATCTGACAGAGCTTCAAAAGCTAATTGACCTAGTGCTGCAGAATACACCTGAGTCAACAGAGATATTAAAGCGACGCCATAATATGCACCGGCTAAACGGCAACTGGAGCGGACGAAACGAATGCCATGTAGCAAACTCCGGTGATTGGCTTGTCATATGGTCATCAAACGAAGAGGTGGCATTCTTTGAGCGTACGGGTACCCATGACGAACTGTTCCGATGACATCCTTTGGTTCAACACCAGTGAAGCTATTCGAGTTTCAGCAATTCATTTCCTTATTGTTTAACTGTGATAGCTACTTAGCTGCAAAATGACTCGCTCATAGAGCCGGCGTATGGCTATACGCAATCAGGTTTTCCTTTCACCGACTGGCAAAACGATCTACACCTAATTTTGGGAATCAATCACGGGCTGTTTCCCTGCTCGTAGTCTGATCTCGCTACACTAATAACTGCTGCTACCAGGTAGTTTTCAGGCGCCGTTTCCAATGGCTCTTGCGAAGATCGGAGCGGTTATGCTCGCCACCGCGTTCCACACCAGCCGTCACTAGATCCTGTTTACTTTCATGGCCTGACTATGCGTTTTGCTGGGCGGGGCCTTCTTATGCCGCGGGCTCGCGGCCGGGCTGGTTTCCGTCGATGCGTCCTGGCTGGATGCGTCGAGCGCGGGCGGCGGCGTCGCCTGCCAGGGCGGGACTCCTGCATCCGCGCGCTTTGTGGCGCACGCGGGCGGGGCCTTTGTCGCAGGCGGCGTGGTGGATGCCGACGGGTCCGTGGCGGCGCGTGTGACGATCGAGCCCGTGGATGCCACGGAGCCGGCGGGGGGAGACCGGTGGGCACGACGTGCCGGGCGATGGTCCGTCCGGCCCTGGTACCGACCCCGCTGCCGGCGAGCCAGCTGCGGATCCGTCGACGAATCCCACACAAAAGCCCGCGGCCGCGACTAAGACGGTTACCACGACCACAGCGGCCAACACCACGGCCGCCAAGGCCCCTAGGCCCAAGGCCGCCACCGCGACCTCCTCGTCACTCCCCAAGACAGCCGACAGCCATTGGATTGCCGTGTCCGCATTGCTGTTCGTGCTGGGAACAGCGGTTCTTAAAGCTGCACGCCGTTGCTGATGCTCCCGATTTCTGGATGTGCGGGAAAACCGGAGCCCGCCGGGCGCAAGCCAAATTCTGTTAATAAAACTGCAGGTCGCGAAAGCGCAAAACCGGGGTCTGATCGGCAGAACTCGGCCCCCACCACTTCTGGACAAGGCCAGCTGTCAGAGTTCGTGTCTTATAGGAATAATTCACGCCGCGTTACGTCTAGCCTGCTCTTTATACTCGGATATCAACACTAAGGGGGTAGTCATGTTTTGGAGCTATGTTCAGCTTGATGATGGAACCCAGTTTGCCTACTCAGAGACAAGAGAAGACGGAACCGTTCGCGTGGCCGTCGAGCGCCCGGTTGACTTTGGCTTTGACCATGCGGAATGCTTCTTGCCTGCGGTCAAATGGTTCAACGTCGAAGGATTTACTGCTGATGACCTCAATTTCTTGACTGAATTCGTTAGATCAAACGCCCCGTTTATCTTCGAGCTCGCCGAACGCCAAAAAGGCGGACCGGCGGTGGCGTAATTTATTTGGTTCGTTTGCCCGAGGCGAGCAAACGCCCGATAGCGATATTGACTTGCGTCTAGCCTGCGGCAACACCATGACGTTTGGCACGCTATATGAACTTTCACTTGAGCTCGAAAAGGAACTTGGGCGAAAGGTTGATATCGTCACCAACCCACCAGAGCACATGCGCTCGGCCTTCCGCAAAAGCATCGAACAGGATGAGGTCGCCGAGCACAATATCCTCGGCATTGGCGCTCGCAAAAACCTTACACTGCAGCATCGAAGACCTTGTCTGGCAACCAATCGCCATAGAGTACGATTCGAAACCCTGTTCATCCGTAATCTAAATACTAAGATTATTGTTGTTTATCCTTTCTTTCAGTACGTATTTAAATGGGTCTATAATACGTATTAGAGACACATTTTGAAGGAGGTTGCTATGGTTGCCGTAATAGACAAGAAACTCGTTTTCGGACGCGAACAGGTGCTGACTTCGACGCAGGCAAGCAAAAATTTTGGCGAAGCGAGACGTCGCGCTCGAAGGGAGCCGCAATTTGTCTCAGACAGGAACGATGGCATCGATACTGTTATCGTCAGCTTCGACGAGTTCGAAGCGATGGCTGTTGAACTCGAACAGCTCAGAGAGGAGCGCCTGCACGCCATAGCCGCTGCAAGGCTCGCGCAGGGCGACGCTGATTCGAATCGCAAGGGCATCCCGTTCTCCTATACCGTGGGACGTGAGAGGTTCGAGACCATGCTAGAAGCCGAGGCGACCGATCCCATTTCCGACGAGGAGCTGTTCGAGTGAGCGTGGCTAGGTTTAAAGTTGAGTTTTACGACAAGACTGCCGAGAAAGAGTATCTGTCACTCGATGGCTCGGTCCGCGCTATGGTGAACAAAGGTATTGCGCGTCTTGCACTTCGAGCCGATGAAATTGGTAAGCCACTTTCGGGTCTTCTTGCAGGTTGTAGGGAACTTAAGTTTCGCACTGATGGCATTCGCGTAATTTATCGCATCCGCGATGGGCACGTCGAAGTAGTTCAAATCATCGCAATAGGTGCAAGGGGCAAGGGCAAGGTTTTCGACCTGGCATCTAGACGCCTGGACAGCGATGATTGATTGCCTCAAGAAAAATCTATTTAGATTGCATGGTCAACGCCTGGATCCATGACCTCGTATCCGGAAACCGCTCTCGCGCCGATCTCGCGAAAGAGCTTAGGCGCAATTGCGTTGTGTGTCTCGACTGTGCTTCGCCCGTATAGAAGCAAACCTTACGCACGCTGGTTACTGAATGGATTGGACACCGCATGGAACTCCCTAGCACCCTGTGCAGCAATGCCTACGACTTTGCGTTTTGTCCCGAGCCCTGCTACGACCGCCTGGTTGACCTCGCCGATCCCGAGGACTGGGGCCTAGCAACCGCATCCTCAAAAACTACCTGTCGTTTTCTTTTAGCCGCGCGGTGTTCCTGACCGAGCGCGACGCGGACCAGACCGCGCCGCAGCTAGCTACACGCTCGCGGTGCCGCAGTTCTATGGTGGCCGAATCCAGCTGCTCCTGCCGCTGTGCCTGACCGGCGACAAGCCCGAGCTGGCGCTGACCATCCAGCGCGAGGACGGCTTTTACGCCGCGCGCACCTGCCTCACACTCGACATGGCTTACAACAACGCGCGACTTATCTGCCGCCCCGAGACTTCGTGGATTAAGCGATAAATGGCTGTTTAGCTGTGGGTTTGCCGGTTACCTTGGTTGCTTTGGTTTGGCTGGAGCCCACGAATTTAAAATCGAGGGCAAAAAGTTCTTGGTAAACCGCGCGCGGCTATGTTAGTATCTCTTTTGCCGAAAGGCGACGGGCGATTGGCTCAGGGGTAGAGCATATCCTTCACACGGATGGGGTCACAAGTTCGAATCTTGTATCGCCCACCATCAAAAGCATAGGTCAGAGGTGTTAAGCCTCTGGCCTTTTTCTTTTTGACACCAAGGGTGACACCAAAACTGACACCAAAAATAAATCGTAGTCGTATAAGGCGTCATTTTATATCGCGTCCTATTTACCGACGCCATTGCATGTTTTGTATATAACGCATGCGTACTTTCATTGAATTCCCCATGTGATCCGCGCGCAAATGTGGAGACAGGGACCACACGCCCAGGGCTCCTTCCAGCGGATTTCTATCACACGAGGGTTTTCGGCAGAACTCGTCAAGCTATTGGTCAGCGTTTGGTCAGCTTCCGGTACTTACCCGCATGAAGGCCCAGTAGATTATCGGCCATGCCCGTGATCCACACGGCCCGCGGCCGAAACCAGGGGAGACGCAAATGGACGAAATCGTCTGCGCAAACACCGCATTTCGCTACTGGCGCTGCCCGCCGCAGGTGCGCGATCTCTACCCGCGCCTGCCTAACTCCGAAGACGGCTGGCGAGCTCTATCCCAAGCCCCTTTCGTAACCGACGTCCTCAAGACCCCGATTATCGCTGTAGCTTCGCCAGGTTCTTGTAATCACCACTCGGGATTGCGCTCTACTGTTCGCTGGGAAGGGGCATCGGATGCCGGCACAACAATCGACACTCATTTAGGCTTTAGTGTCACCAATCCGCTTAACACGTTATTTACTATGACACGCTTTGTGTCCCAAATAGATCTCGTACTGGCTATGTACGAACTTTGCGGCTGGTTTTCTGTTTTCGAGCCAACTCCCGCTGCCGAAATGCAGCTAAAAATGGCGGTAGAGGAGAATCGCAATTCCAGCACGCAGGATCTGTTCGAACTTGGAGAAGGCGAAGACGAGGTTCCTTGGAAAAGGGTTTATGCCCGCGCAACCGTAAAGGACCCAGTTAATGAAGGCAAAACGAGCAAGCGTGAGGATGGAAGAGAGGTTACGAAACTCAAAGGTACTTCTCTTTGGATGAGAAAGCCGCTTATCGAACTGAACGACCTGCATCGATTCGCCGATACGGTCAAAAGTCAAATGTGGGGAAAGCAGTTTTATGATGCCGCTCAACAGGTTATCGGCATTGCTGCATCTCCACTCGAGGTCGCGGGGGTCCTGCTCCTAAGTCGTTCTCGACGTCTGGGTGGTTCAGGTTTCAGATACGTGTACCTCAACGATTTAACCCCTCTATCCGAGGCAGCCCAAAGCATCGCAGGTCAAAAGGTCTGCTACGGCGACATAGTGATTGTAAACCCAATGCTAATGAAGGCAGTAATTATCGAGATTCAAGGTGAAGTCATCCATGGATCAGGCGCGGTACTTGACCACGATGCGGAACGTATGACTGCGCTCCAGAGCATGGGTTTCGACGTGTTCCTGGTAACCCACGATATGCTTAACGACAAAAAGCAGCTAGACACCATAGTCAAAAGCGTCTGCAGTCGTTTGGGGATTCGATATAAAGCCAAATCCGAGGCGATGAAGCGCGCCGAGACGCGACTGCGAGCAAATGTTTTGTGCAACTGGTTGGAAATCGGGAATTAGCCGGCAACGAGATACTAGAACAACCTTGTTTGACTGCCAGTGAATTAGTGCCATTTCAAAACCATGCCGGATTACGGGGCTGGACCCGGACCGGCCGTCCATACCCTGCATCTCACGAAATTCGCAAGTCGTCTACCTGCGGTTTTGATTTTACCGATTACGGCATGCCCGAGGGTTCCCGGCCTGGCCCCGTAAACCGGCATGGTTTTGAGATCGCCGGGCGGGCGGGAGCGCGATTGGTCCCGATAATGGGCCTGGTGCCGGCAGGATGGCCGTTGGGCGGGTGGCGGCCCGCGCCGCGGAAGCGAAAAAACGGCGGC